>CAJHIS010000031.1 GCA_905067555.1 Candidatus Argoarchaeum ethanivorans | reverse complement strand
TCACTCTTATAAAATGTTTTGAATTTACTTGCTTTTGAGCTATTTTTCGATTCTTTCTTGAATCTTTCACCTTTTCTGGATTTTGCAATACATCTTCAATTTGAGATTTTGAATAGTTAATTCCATATCTTTTTAAAATATCAAATTTTATTTCTGCATGAGATGTATATCTTATTTTCATTGATAATAGAAATACTTTTCAGCTCTTAAATATTCCTATGATATTCAATATCCGATGGATTAATAAGACCGTATGATCTTCAATATATTTATACAAATATTGATAGTCTTTTGCTCACGATTGCGTATAACATAGTTATATCTGAAGTTAATGTCGTATATCTTTCCATATTGGCATCATATCTAAAGTTAATGTCGTATATATCCCTCTGGTCGAACTTTAATTATTTTCATACCTCTCTTTTAACTCGTCTTCGGTACTAAACTAAAGGGCAATTTTTAATTCAACATTCAAAAACTTTACAGCCTTTGTTTAAGATAGTGGTAACAACCTGTGGTTAAATCTATTTTGAAGAGCCTTTTCTTTGCCAAATCCACAATTTTTCAGATTAACTCCCAACTTCTTTGATTTACCACCCATTGAAGTACCTGATGGTGGTTTTGTTTTGTAGCGTGATACAGTCCAGATACATGCAACGAGAATTCTCAAAGGCCCGCAGTTTTACCAACGAAGCTGTGCTGCAGCGTCCTCTGGTGATACCGGGTTAATATAAATATTGGTATTCTCTTCAAAGCCCCCAGTCACTGAAAGTTTTGGAAATACCTTCAGATGAAAGTGGTACCTCTTATCAGTGCACTGGAAAAACGCATAGTTATAGGCAAACCTCCCAAACAACGCATGCATTCTCGAGAGGACATTACGAAGCATAAAAGCAAGACCAGATACATCAGATAACTTGCTCATGTCTGGAAAATGCTCTTTTGGCATAATCCACACCTCGAATGGATATTTTGAGAAATAAGGTGCAAAAGCAATCCAGTCGTTCTGCATTAGAATAAGACGCTTCGATATCGACTCTCGCTGAATAATGTCACAAAATGGACAGGTTTCTGTTTCCATCTCTTTTTTAATGATTGGTGGAATAAGAGGCAGTGCTATCAACTGTGAGTGGCTGTGAGCTATTGAAGCACCAGCAGAACTTCCATAGTTTTTAAATAATGATACGAATTCTATGCCATTTTTGTTGATGTAGAAGGTGTACCTGTCAGCATATATGCGGATTAACCTGATTATCTCTTCATCCATAAACGTTGAAGGCTCATAATCATGTTCTGGTGTTTCAATGATTACTTCATGAAAACCGAAACCTTCTGCAAGTTGGTTACTGCTGCTTTTCTTGGGAGAGAGTGCAGGATACATGTTTGGAATACAGCGCACATTCCAGTCGCGAACCACACCCTTTTTGTCAGATGTAACTCCCCCAGTGGTGTACACTGCTGTTGCAGGTGGTGTTTTTTCCTCGTTTCCCTTGCAAAAAATGCACTTCTTGCTATTTGAAGCTTCATCGGTTTTTTTGAAGTCTGATGGTCGAAAACCTCGAGTTGGCGCAATGATGCAGTACTCATCAAGAAAATAATGCTTTCGTATCTCAGACATGTCAAATCACATCTTTTTGATTATTAATACTGTATATCCTCTATTATGAATTTATTTGTTAAGAATAGCTATATTTACCCCATCATCCCGATTTAATCGTTCATTTCCTGTTGTTTCAAGCTTTTATGTTTTCTCTCTAAAAAGTTATACACTGTCCCATGTGGAGAGCCATTAATTAACATTTCAATGCCTGTACGTACCACTCGATTTTGTTCAGGGTAACCGATAATGCTTACTGTTTTGCCATAGATCGAAATGCTGCTTCCAGTCATTACTTCAATATACTCCCGCATTTTCCCGCCGGCACCGATGATGCGACCATTAACACGCTTTATATCTTTTTCACTGGATGCATACTCAGATATATCGATTATCTCAAAGACCAGTGCTTCATCATTAGAAAGACGCATGGCTTTTTCCGGATTAAAACCCCTGCCTATTGCAAGCACAATTTCCCTTGTACGCAAAACCATCAATGAATCTGCATGACTAATCTCCACCGTGCCGGTGCTGCTGCTTATCTGAAGCTCACATCCTGTTTTCTCTTCAATCGCTCTTTTAACTGCTGCCTGTGGTCCAATGAGAACTCCAATTCTCTCGTGCGGTATCATAACATATTGCATCATTATATTATCCCTGTGTCGTTATTGTCTCTGCAAAGCGCAGCTTTACAGGTATCTTAACATATTGCATCATTATATTATCCCTGCGTTATAGTCGTCATAACTTGTTCATCAGTAGCATTCACACCACGTTTTTTAAAAAACCTGGCGATATTACTAACATCGCGTTTTAAAAATTGTTCAGACATTGGATGAGAACGCAGCACCCCTTGTCCAATATCGATAATCACTGGAGTTATACCCTCCTCGATAAGTATATTGTATTCACTTAAATCACTGTGAACTATATCAGCATCGCAATACATGATTCTCATGTACTCGACAATTTGCTCAAACACGTGCTTTGTATCTTCTAATTCCATTTTCACATTTCGAAGTTGTGGGGATGGGATGCTATTCTGCCCAATAAACTCCATGATCAGCACATTTCTTTCAATAACAAACGGTTGTGGAACCCTTACCCCGGCATCACGCGCTCGCTTAAGGTTTTGAAACTCTTTTTTTGCCAGTGTTAAAATAATATTTTTCCTATCATGTCTTACATTCTCAAATCGGTGATCACCAAGAATATACTCCTGCACTGCTTTAAAATTACTCGATGATATTCTATATATTTTAATAGCAACATCTTTATCGTTTTTTCCTATAGCATCAAACACATTTGCCTCTTTGCCTGTGCTGATTGACCCACCAAATGCCTTGATATAGCCGCGATTCGAAAGATAATAAAGCGTTTTTAACGTTGCATCATCAAAAACATTCTCAGCTACCTGGTGATTATCCGAATCCTTGTGCTTAATCCGCAGTTTATCCAGTTTAGCTTCTATTTTCAAAATTTTTTTATCGGGGCGCATAACATTGTGTTTTGTGATTAAATTAATGTATCAAATCAATACAGAAACGGAAATGGCCTTTTATCTGTGTTAATCTCGTGGCTCTACACAAATACCTGAAGTTGTATATGTTATTTCTCAACATGCCTTTATCACTCTCTAAGATAGCCGCGTCTTTCGAGCCATTCCGCATGCATTCTTTCATATCGCCATTTTATGTCTGCTTTTTCATTTTGAAATTCCCATGGTACAAGTATGACTACGTCGCCCACCCTGATCCATGTGCGTTTTTTCATTTTACCAGGTATTCGTCCAATACGGACAACCCCATCCATGCATCGCACTCTTATTCGATTAGCGCCGAGCATGGTTTCTACAATGCCAAGAACTTCCCTCTCTTTTTCGTTTGGAGTTCTTACTCTAATAACTTCATCAGTTGGTTTGTTGTTTTTATTACTTTTTTTATATTTCAGTTTAACACCTCTAAATATAAACTACTATTGTTCTGGCGGTTATTTATCTTTTTTTAATCTATTGGAAAGTATAATTTTTCCTGTACTGCCGGTTAGCACTCAACTGAATATTATACTGCAATCTACCGATGTAACTATCCAGTCCTTCAACATCTTTTATGTCTTTCCTGACAAGACTGCTTAGCAGTCGGTGAAACCGCATATTTGGCACAACTCCAAAAGACAGCAGATGCTGCATGAGTTTCTTTGCAAGTTTTTCACCTGCCCTGTCCCAGTCTGTCAATATTATAATCTCACTATTCATTTGCGAGAGTTTCTCTGAGAAACTAAAAACAGGGTCGTACGTTGCAAATACAATCCTTCCGGTAACGCCAAGCTTTCTAAGCGTGTGCTCGTCCCTGCGACCTTCAACCACCACAACCGCACCATCAAGTGAGGATACTCCAAGTTCTTTTATCAGCTCCTTCACGCGCTCAAGTCGTTTCTCTTTATCCATCGTGTAATCTGTCCTCTACTATTCTTAAAACTTTCTCAATGCTGATATCACTGATTTTAATGCTTTTTTTGCTCGCTGTACTGCCAGAGCAAATAGATACTTTTTGCACTGGAACGTTGAACAAAGTGGAAAATTCGACCATTAACTCTTTATTTGCCAGTCCTTTCTGCGGAACAGAACTAACGCGCACTTCTATTCGCTTTCGCCATTGGTTGTAGCCCTGTATCTGGAAAAACTTTGCACCAGCATTAACATCCACATCGATGCATACGCCATCAGGAAGTGTGTGAAGAGCATTCGAAAGGCTCAATCTTAACCACCTGATGCAATCACAAGGATTGTTATCTCACCATCAGGTAAAACAATTTTATCAAATGGCTGTGGATAATCATTCTGGAGCACCACAACGGTTTCGGGATTGATATCAAATCTTTCTAAAACATCATCATACGTGCTGGATTCATCCACTGTAATGCATTCTCGCTGGACCACATTTGTACATATACTAACAGTTATTTCCAATGTATTTCAATCCTCTTCCGGGAGTTCTTCTAATTCACCTGTTGGAGCAACAAGGTCATCAAGGTTTTCCTCAATCAGTTTATCTTCAATTCCCTGCTGTTTTTTTACACCTTTTCTTTCCACATCTCTTCGTTTGAAATTCGACATAATTATTCCCACCTCACACATCAGTCTTATATGCTATAAACATTAGTGTCTGAAGATTGGTTTATAACCAGTAATAAAAGTTTTATATGTTAAGTATAATCAGTTCACAAAGAAAAGTTTTATATTAAAGGTATAAATAAGTTGTAAAGAAATGATATGGTGATAAAAATGAAAATTAGAGTTGTAAGTTCAAAAGATGAAATAGCATCCCTCAACCCGAGAGAGTCCATAATCCACCTGACATTCAGGCCATCGAACAAGGATATATTCAACCTGGTTAAAAACTGTACAGACCTTAAAGCAATTCATATACCCAGTTCCTACAAAAAAACAATCTCAGAAGCCACTGGAATATTTTTATCAATGCAGGGAATCAAATTGTTGGAAGGGGATGTTTGGGGGCATCGAAAAGACATAAACGAGTATTCAGAAGTAGGATTAGGAATATACGACAGAATTAATGCACTAAAAAGCGAGGGGCTTTCAGATGAAGCTATAGCAGGACGAATAAACAAAGAATCCAGAATTAGTAAAGACCTTGTAAAATATATTCTGGAAAACCAAAAGAAATAGCCCAAGACCCGTGGGAGCCACGCACAAATCCTTGAGTTCCAGCACCACAAGGTTACACAGGGCTAATGATAAATTATCGAAAAATTAAGTTTAAGACAAGAGTCAACTACTCTATCCGATCAGTATCTCCATTGATGAGACATTGGATTCGCCTCTATCAGATTCTATTTTTTCTGTAGAAATGCGTATGTCTTTAACTTCTACATTTGGCAAAAATCTATTCCTTGAAACCTCTGCAACATCAACCGCTCTTGATATTGCACGTCCTCTTGCTTTAATCGTTACTTCGCTTGCACCGTTGTTAAACTGTGTAACAACTGCCAAGACATAGTTCATTACTGGTTTATTTCCGATATATACTACGTCATCATCTGTCATGTTTGTTACCTCTATTGTGTTAAAGATCAACAATAACTTACACAACGATGGTACATATATCTTTTTATCGTTTTTGCATTTCATTATGAGGCTGTCAAATTAGCTTTAAGAGTTCCGGTTTCTAATTTGACAGGTCTTTTTTGTTCCCGTGTTCTCTTGCTACTGAAACTCGACATATATTTTCTATGCACTCGATTGCTTCGCAATCGAGAATTAAAAACTACCTATTATTTTCTGCATACGGAGTATGCAGTTCTGCACAACGAAGTTGTGTAGTGCTCACGAGAGTCAAGGAGCCTACCAAAAATTAGGTGCTACCAGATAAATAGGATGTGTGACCACTCAAATAGGATGTGTGTAAGCATTACGGAGGTTAAGAGTGGTCACTCTTGAATATGCTTAATCAAACATAAATCTTGCGGTATGGACAATATCTAAAAATCGAACCACATTAGCATGTTCATGTATTCCCATTCTCGGTCTCCATCACGTAGACCACCTCTCCACTTGGCAGAAGGTATGTCGTGCCAAGCCTCTTTCCAGTACCTTTAACAGTCTCGTTTGTGATCTTTTGAATCTCTACCTGTTCACCCTTTTTTATTATAATTTCCATATCCTCTGTCCCTGGATTTTTCACAATCGTAACATCCTCCCCGGAGATTAGTTCCGGAAGACTGCTGTAGGTTACCAATGCAAGCATCAGAGCCACAGAAAAAACAATAGCAATATCAAACAGGTTTGCAACACCTTCAAGGGGATCGTCTTCTTCTTCAAGCGTTATTTCACTTTTTCGTCTCATAAACCTTGTTTTTCCAGTCATTTTCGCCCTCCATTAGTATTTCAGCCATATACGCCATATCGTCCATATCCTCTTTGTACCATCGCCGCCTCAGTGTTGTAACAACAAGTGCAACAGCACCTACAAGAAGCCCTACAACAGTTGAAGTAAATGCGATAACAAGGTTGTTTGCAAGCTGCTCCATATTTCCAGCGCTCAGTCCGAGAAGAGCAGGACCAAGTGGAATTAGTGTGCCCATAAGACCAAGCATTGGCCCAATTCGTATCAAAAGGCGATTTCTTCCAAGTCCCCCCATCATCCCGGTTTCATAGTCCTGAAGCAGCTTTTCTATCTTTATCGTGCAGAGATTCTCATTCTCTCGATAATCGAGAAGCACTTTATTCATCGCTTCATAAAAAGTGCTTAGATGCCCTTTCAAAAACTTCTCATCCATCTGCTTGCTTCTTTTTGAGTATTCGGAAAGAAGCCCCCCGATAGATGCAAAACAGAGTGCAGTCAGTATGATAAGAAGTATCAGGACAGGATAAAGAAGTGAATTGCTGATTGCAAGCAGTATTTTCATTAATTCTGAGAGTAGTTCCATTTTACGCACCTTTTATTGTCATTTCTTTATTTTTCACATTCTTAATTCGTTCAACCAGAAAACCGATAAAGATCATAAAAACTGCAAAAATAGATCCGCTAATCATATCTTTAGAGGAAATCCCCTCGATTGTGATAGCCGTATCATAAAGAGGGAGGTATGCAGGTATGAAGACGATTGAGAGAAGATAAAGCATTCCAAAGAATATCATGGTAGTTCCAAGGTTTGCAGGACTTTTTTTAAGTTTTAATCTTTGTATGGTAAACATTATCCCAAGAATGGAAAGCGAAAAAACGCCGCCAACAAGAAGACCGACTTTGAATGCGTCAATTCCATTGATGATAAAAAACGCACAGGTCATAAACATCGTAACCAGTGATACAGGGCAGGGGACAACCATCAGAAGAAATGTTTTTTTTGAGATGTCATTTTTATCCTTCCATTTTCGTATTGTGTATAATCCGAGCGTGAGAAGCAAGACTGCCATTATCAGTTGAAATGCACCAAATGCAATGCCAAAATCAAAGAGCCTGTTTATGAACTCGTATAATGTCTCGCGCACTGCACCGATTGCAACACTCATCAAAAGTGGTATGAGAAAGTAGATGCCTGCAATCATCAGGATTCCTTTTTTTCCAACCGCAGCAAAACCAAGTCCAAGCGCTGCTTTACCTGCAAATTTTATCATGCCAAAGAGTATCCCGATGACTGCAAGACTGCTTATTACGGATTTCTCAGTGCACTTCTTAACTTTTCCCTCTATCCATGAATCATCGTAGCCTGAATCGGATTTCTTGTAGTTTTCAGCACCAAGAAGATAATATTTCGAAGCGTTATCACAATCACGCATCTCATAAAAACAATCTCCGGCATTGATGCACGATGCTCCTGCGGGTTCGTGTCTTTCTGCCTTTACAAAATTTCCTGCTGCAAGCAGATGATATTCTGATGCTCTGCCCCATTCGCTCTTATTTCTGTGGTGAATTGCAATCCTCTCGTATAATCTGCCAGCATCCTCATATTTTCCTGTATCTACAAGTTTTAAGATGTAGGATTCAAGTTCTGTTACATCCATATCTTCAGCCCCATTTACACACATCATTGGTGAGATAAACAGGATGCAGATGCATGCTGCAAGTATTGCCATTCTCTTTCTTACACCTGCACACAACGTAAGCAGAAAACAACTCTTGATTGCCACAAATATTACTCTTCTTACTCTCATTGATTATCTCTTTGTAAAATATCCGTAAAAGACAAATAAAAGTACGAGGGATAGTAGTAGTGTTGCCGCAAGTGGTGTTACGCTTGTGGACGAGAGTCCAGCTTTTTCCCTCTCTGTGTAATTATAATTGGAATACTTGCTCTCCACCCGTCTTCCTTTAACATTCACATTTTCCCCTTCTATGAGGTCTTCATAGTTTGAAGTTGTCTCGTAGGTGTTGTTGTAGCCTTCTGTCCCGGTAAGCCCCTCTTTTACCTTTACATCCATGTAATCGTTACCAGTAACGTCATTTGAGACAAGCGTGGTATTGTACGCCTCTCTATCGATCCAGACTCCTGTACCATCCCAGCCATAAATAGAGCCGTTTCGGTTATCTGCAACTGTGTTATCCTTAAGCGTGTTGCCTTCACCGCCAACATAAATCCCAACGCCCTTGTTACCGGATGCGATATTGTTCTCGATTACAAAGAGGCTCGACAGCTTGCATCGCAGCACAATTCCTCCTTGACCATTCTCGGTTACGGTATTGGAAGATATATTATTGTACTTTGGCTTCATCTTTGTAAATATGCCTGCCTTTGCATTCCCGTAAACCGTGTTATTTGTGATGAGGTTGTAATCTCCAGCATAGAGAAATATACCGTTACCACCATTCTCACAGCTATCTCCCTTCCCAAGGTTGTGGTGAACCTCGTTATCGCTGATCGTTGTGTTGTAAACGTATCGCATCTTGATTCCGTGAGTCTGTGTGTCTTTCTCATTGTTGTTGCCATTGTGATGGATATCACAGCTATCTATCGTGTTTCTGTTGATAGTATCTTTAATAGTTCCTTCAAGATATATTCCATTGCAGAAGTTCTTAATCTCAAGATTCTTTATCGCGATGTTGTCATATCCGGGGTTGTAGATACCTGATCGCTCCTCCCAATCATCGCATGCATCAGCAAGAACGCCGTCAAGAGCATAGCCATCTCCATCAATTGTTATATCGTCAACACCAATGATTAGACCGTGTTCGTTTTTACAGCCAAGATCGCAGTTGAATGTGCAGTTTTCGGTCACAGTATCGCCACAGGCAAAGATTTTTGATAAGTTTGTATCGGAAACACATCCACATGAATGATCAGCCTCTTCTTGATTTGTTTTAGCCTCATCTTCCTTATCCGGGGATGATGGACAAACGTGGATGCAGTTAAAGTTCTTGGCTATCGAGCATGTATTGTTATCACCAGTATTTCCCAATCCTGCAACAATAATGTCCCCTCTTCTGTTGCCACAGATATAATTGTGATATAACTTATTTTCATCTGATTCTTCTATGCAAACACCTGCACCATTTGACGTTGTTATGTTGTTGTATCCAACCATATTCTTGTTTGCAGAGGAGGATAATAGAATCCCATGCCCGTCGTCGCCGTGATATATTTTATTGCCAATTATTTCGTTATATATTGAGTTGTGCAGCCAGATTCCACTTCCAGCACCATAACTTATGCTGTTATTTGTTATGCTTCCGTTATCTGCACCTGTAAAGTATATCCCAAAGCAGAAGTCCCTGATATCCATATTTTTTATTGTCACACAATCGCAATCCTCGTTGTGAATCCCATCTTTCCCATCACCAGTACCGGTGAGCGTGTATCCATCTCCATCGATTACGATGCCATCTGCTCCAATCATTAACCCATCCATTGAGCAGATCAGACTCTCGTCGAACGTGCAGCTTTCAATCACAGTGTCGCCGCATCCGTAATTTGTGTCTGTTATCTCACCGATGCATCCGGCATCTGCGGTTTCAATGAAAAAGACCAGAAATACTACCATCAACAATGCCTTCAATTTTTTCTGTTCCGGAACCAGTTTAAGCATCTGTTATCATCCCGTCTGTTGTTTTAAAGTCCGGATATGGAGTGTGTGAATAGTAACCACAATAGCTATTAGAATCAAAATAATCCTGACAAAAAGAATGTGAACGACAAAAACTGCTGAAAATATTATTGTAGCCCATAACGAAAAAATAGACAATGCCTTCATTTTTAATGGAATCCCCTCTCCTTTACGGTAATTTTTAACGTAAACTCCAAACCAGTTGTTATTTAAAAGCCAATTATAAAATCTTTTTGAACTTTTAGCATAGCATGTACTGGCAAGTAAGAGGAAGGGGACAGTGGGCAGAACAGGTAAAAATATTCCAACAATTGCAAGCACTACAAAAAAAGTTCCTGCAGCAACCAGTAACTTCTTGACAAGTCCCTTTGATAGCCTGGTTAACCAATTGGAACTGTCATCGCAGCCATTCTTTTTCACAACAGCAAACGCCATTTATATCACTTTAACCTAATTTTTTCTCATCTGAATAACGAAGAAGAAGATCGCAATCAATGCAGGTATCAACCCAAAACCAGGTGTAGACTCTGAGGGAGTGGTCTGGTTTGATTCTGGTGTTTCTTCAGATGTTTCTTCAGAAGGTTGTACCGTTTGATATTCTTTTACAAGCTCCGAGAGTCTCTTTATAGTCTGGTAACCAGTGTGGTGTGTTCCGTTTGGCGAAACCCAGCAGGGAATTCCTTTTATGCCAACACCCGTGCACACCTCGCCATCCTCATTGCAGTTGATATAATTTAAATACTCGAAAGCATCACCGAAAACCTCTTTCTGCTTGATGCACCATCCACACTTATTGGTACCATAAAGCACCCATCCTTTTGCAGTCAATTGCTCTGCAAGCTTCTGTTGATCAATACACTTGTTACTGCACCCTGTTACCTCAAAATCATCGTAATAGTTTGTGGTATCGCAGGTGTTCTTCTCACCAGTTGTTTTAGAATTGGGTCCAAAGGTGTCTATATCAGTGCCCTCATTTCCACAGATAATATTATCAAACAGTTTGTTATCAAACGATCCGTCACTTCTACCAATATCGATTCCATCGCCATCTCCAACAACATCGTGCGAGCTGATCCTGAAACCTGCGAGGTTATTCTTAACAATGTTATTTCTTATCGTGTTGTTCTTACCGCCTATAAAAATTCCATCACCGTAGTTTCCTGATGCGTTGTTATTCTCAATGAGGTTTTCATCCGATTTCTTGCATCTTAATATAATTCCACCCTGACCGTTTCTGTAAGCGTGGTTCTCTGTAATCTCAGCGTTGTGGAGCATCATTTTTGTTAAGAAACCGCCTTTTCTATTGTCATGTAGCTCATTTTTTGTTATAACGTTCCCCCCATATTCTTTCCGTCCTGCATAAAGAAATATGCCGTTTCCACCATCACCGCATGCGTCTCCTGCCCCGGTGTTATGATGAACGTCGTTCTTCTTTATTGTGCATCCTTCCACAAAACAGGCATGAATGCCATGGCTCTTGCCATCCGTAGCATTGCCATTGTTGTGTATCTTACAGGTTTCTATTGTGTTTTTCTCAACAGGATTTGATCCTGTGCCATGAAGAGCAATCCCGTTGCAGAACTTCTCAATCTCCATGTTTTTTATCACAACGTTATCGTATCCAGCGTTATAAATTCCACAGTCTCCCACTGAAGGATCGGTCTCACTAATCCATCCGCAGGCTGCACTTCCGGTTCCTGTTATCTTATAACCAGCACCGTCAATCGTGATTCCATCTGCACCGATGATCAAACCGTGTCCTTGAGGACAGATCAAATCTTTTGTAAATTTCCAGTCAGCTACAACAGTATCTCCACAATCACACGAAGCGATTCCATCACCACAGTCTTTAGCACTTGCAGATCCCGTTATTACAAACAGGAGTAAAACAAGTATCAACATCCATCTTTGACTTCGTTCTATCATAACAATCGTTCTCTTATTTCTTCAATAATAAGATATAAGTTAGGTAGGGATATGCTTTACCCTAATAAAGCTCGGATTTTGATATAAAACCTAAATAAAGTTGGATTAATCTTCCAGATGGCGCTATCTAAAAAGTTAGTGATTTATCACCGCGGAGAGCGCCCGAGTACGCAGAGTTTTAAGACTGTTTCAATCATTGCTCGGGTTTTCTTGTGCCTCTGCGTTCTCTGTGTGCTCTGCGGTGAAATTTAAGGATTTAGCAATTTCATTAGAAAATTCGACTGTGCCCTCCAGATCATCTAAGCTGCGTGAATTAAGACTCGTTACCTACACCTCAGGAACATTGAAGAGTTCCACACTTATCCTCTCTCGGCTGTGTTGTATCACAGGATGCCTTATCTGCCTTCGCATGACCTTGTTCAGTAGTAATGAAGGTTGCATCCCGAATTACTCCATGTTTGACCGCAAGTTCACTGGAATCAAGCTGCCTGTGAAGTTCACCCCATATTTTCCCTTCTTTACCAGTCTGTATCAATCGTCCTTTGAATGTCCTGCTTGCTGATTTGTCCGGAATTGTGTCAGGAAATCCAAGAAACCTTCGGAATGAGATCCTATCTGTAGCCTGCCGTTCAAGCTCAGAATCTGAGAGCCCGTACCATTGCTGAAGAACCAGCATCTTTATCATCATGACATCATCGATGTTTGCTCTGCCACCATTCCCGCGTCTGTTGTCAAACACATCTGCTATGATAGGGCAGAATGCCTCCCAGTCGATGAGAGATTCAATATCTGCGAGATTGTCACCAAGTTTTTCAACCTTTGCATACTCTTCACGCATGAAATAATCGGTAAAAGAGTTCATAGGCACTATGATGTTCTTCTTTTGTCCAGGTGGTGAATGCCAGGGAAGGAGATAGGTTTTCAGAAGTTTTCTCCTGTATATAATGCCTGCTGTGCCTGCGATAACAACTGCGATGAGTGGTGTAATCAGGATAGTATTCCACCATTCAGCACTCTTCTCTTCCTGGGGTGCGACTGGTGTTCCGGTTAACGGTGCAGATGGTATCACTGGTTCCCATGTCGATACACCTGTAGTCTCACTATCAGGAATTCCTGTTAAAGGTGACACAATCACCTCTCTACCAGTTATTGCAAATAATGAGAAACCGCGAGTTATCGCCTTAAAGTGGATAGATGCATCGTTTTTTGTCTTGTTTATCCTTGTTGTGGGAAGCATGGTCCATGCCCCATTAGAATCATCGTATCTCTCCAACCTGATAGACGCTTCATCGATACCTGTATCCCTGATCCATGACCTCTTTACACCAAACCTGATCGTTGCATTGGTTATGTCTTCATCTGTGATGTTCGATGTGGTTATGGTGAGATATCGGTACACCATATCAGTTGTGCTGGTGATGCCTTCCAGAGACTCATCAGATTGCCGGATGTTTATACTGAAGTTTATCAGATCGTTTCTTGCATAGATATTAATCGAGCTAATCCCAGCCTCACTAAAGTATACAGATGCGTTTGATCCAGCCTCGATAAACGATACCTTCTTTTCATCTTCAGGCTCATCTTCAGATCTAATATTATCGTCTTCTCCAGATTCGGAACATAACAGGGTGCATCCTGTGCTTCCGTCATCGTCGTAATTACACGTTGTCTCACAGGTGTTCTCATCGCCGTTGTTTCCAGTAACACCACCTGTAACACTTATATCTACTCCATTATCGCAGACCACGTTGTTGTATATCTCGTTATCCCGCGATCCATCAGATCTTGCCATGCTAATTCCGTGCTTTGTGCTGCCATTTACTGTATTGTGCCTGATTGTATTGCTGCTGCCACCAACGTATATCCCGTAACCATAACCATCAGCATCGTGGTGATGCACATCGTTGTATTCAATGGTGTTTTCATTTGACAGCTTGCACCTTAACACAATTCCACCTCTCACATCATCGTCTATCCCGTTTCCACAGCCATTGCTCCAGATCTCGTTGTGGCTGATCGTGCTCTTAGAGAGCTTCATTTTTGTCCAGAAGCCTGCTTTTGCATTATTATGGAGTCTGTTGTTCTTTATATCGCAATAGTTCTCAGAGACGCCTGCATAGATAAATATCCCGTTTCCACCATCCCCACAAGCTCCGCCAGTTCCTTCGTTGTTGTAGATATCGTTTTCAGTTATCTCAAGACGCTTTACAAAGCATGCGTGAATTCCGTGTGTTACCATATCAGAACCGCTTGAGATGGTATTGAATCCATTATCGTGTACGCAGCAGTTATCGATTGTAACATCGTGAACCTTATTTTGCCCGGTTCCTTTAAGTGCGATTCCTGTGCAGAAACCCTCAATTTCAAGATTCTTAATTACCACATTATCATAGCCCTCGTTATAAATCCCGCTTATAGTGCATGGTTTCGCCTCGCCTGCCCATTCGCAGTTAGCCCTGGTCGTGCTTCCTGTTATCCCATAGCCATTTCCATCAATGACAATGTTGTCT
>CAJHIS010000030.1 GCA_905067555.1 Candidatus Argoarchaeum ethanivorans | reverse complement strand
GGGGCTGATTTCGAATTAATTAGAGATGTGATAGAAAATGAGCCATAAAAAACTTAGAGAACAGGTAAAAGGGCTTGTCTCAAAAATTAATTCAGCAGAAGAGGTGTATAGGTTATTTGAGCTTCTGAACTATCCTAAAAAGAATCTTTTTGATGTTTCATTTAAACGAAAGATAGAGGAGTTCAATTTCAGAAAAGATGAGCGGGATAAAATAAAAGATATCTACACGGTGATGAGTTTTGAAAAAGACTTACCTGTTTTTTTGATAGAGGCAAAAAGTCTTTCTCCACCGTTTATCAGATATGTGACAAAGGTGTTTTCAGATAGATACCTGAGATTGCTTTTAATATTCACAATCAACTATGAAGACCTCGTTTTTGCTTTTCCTCAGTTTCAAAAAGTAGAAACAGGAAAACATAAGCTACGGATAACGAGATTGGATATAAACAAAAACGAAACTTATTATACGGATATCGAGACTTTATCGAATCTGTTCTATAAAGAAGAAGCTACTTGGAGAGATGTCTGGTTAAAATGGAAAAAAGCGTTTAGTGTCGAACAGGTAACTGACAAGTTCTTTAATAACTATCAAAACGAGTTTTTTAGGATAAGGGATGAACTCATCACACAGAGTGTGTCAAAAAAGGATGCACATGCGTTTACACTTCAATTTTTAAATCGGATAATGTTCATTTATTTCATCTCTAAGAAGAGGTGGCTCAATAATGATCCAAAGTTCATGAGATGGCTCTGGAATATATATTTACAGGAACGAAGTAAGGGATTGTTTGATAAAGATTCATTTTATGATCTGTGGCTCAAACCACTCTTTTTCGAGGCGTTTAATGGTAACAAAAATCAGATATTCGATAGAGACCTATCAGACGATATTAAAAAGGTTTTACTGAAAGCTCCATATCTCAATGGCAGTCTATTCAAAGAGGATAAAGAATTGGATAGATTACCAGTTAAGATAGGTGATTCTCTCTTTAAATCTGTCTTTGAATTCTTTGAACGATACAATTTTACCATAAGAGAGAATATGCCGCTGGATCAAGAGGTTGCCGTTGACCCACAGATGATTGGTTATGTCTACGAATCACTGGCAAACGTTGCTGAAAAGATTTATGATCAAAACGATCTTGGGATCTTCTACACGCCGAGAGTTGAAGTGGATTTTATGTGTAGGCAGTCTCTGGTTGAATATCTGGGTAAAAATTTACCTGATATGCCAAAGGCAAGGATTTATGAATTTGTTTTTGATGAAGATAAGAAGGGGGTTGAGAAATACTTTGAAAAAGAGAAGTGTTGGTATCGGCTTGAGGAGGTTTTGGAGGGGCTTTCTGTTGTAGACCCAGCCTGTGGTTCTGGTGCTTTTCTTGTCGGGATGTTGAATGTTCTGGCAGAACTCTACAAGGTTGTTTATAAGTACACAAAAAGAGACCTTGGAGATTTTGAACTGAAAAAGAGGATTATTAACCGGTCTCTGTATGGTGTTGATGTGATGGCGTGGGCACTCGGTGCAGCAGAGTTGAGGCTCTGGTTACAGCTCATCATTGAATCTGACCTGCGGATGGAAGACTTACAAAAAGAGCCGCTGTTGCCAAATTTAGATATCAATTTGCGGGTGGGAGATTCGCTTGTTCAGGAGATTGGAGGGATAAAACTTCATCTGAGGGATTCTGATATTCCAAAGAGGTTGAAAAAGAAGCTCGATGATCTGAAAAGAGAGAAGGAAAACTACTTTTACAATCTTAAAATATCGAAATTTAAGGATAAAGAAGGGTTAATTAGGGAAGAAGCAAGGATAGTTGAAGAAATCGCTGAGGATAGAATATTAGATCTTGAAAGTAGAGAAAAATCTATTAAAGAATATATAAGTAAGTTGAAGAAGGTAAAACAGATGAGCCTCTCTGGAAAAGTTTCTCTTGGTGAACAACAAAAGATATTCGATGTGAAGAAAGAGAAGGAAAAAGAGCTTGAAAGAATTGAAAGACAGATACAAGAGCTTGAAAAGGTAAAAGTAATCCTGGATGAACCTGAAAAGAAGCCATTTGTCTGGGATATAGATTTTGCTGAAATATTTGGGGATAAAAATGGTTTTGATATTGTGATTGGGAATCCGCCTTATGTGAGGCAGGAGAAGATCTCTCCACCGAACAGGTTAAAGGAAGAGGTTACTCTGGAGGATAGGAGAGAGTATAAAGAGAAATTAATTAAATCGGTGATAGCACACCTACCTGTAATAGAGAAAATTGATAAGAAGAGTGATTATTATATTTACTTCTATCTTCATGGGTTATCGCTCTTGAATAAAGAGGGGACGTTCTGTTTTATCACCTCCAACTCATGGCTTGATGTGGGTTATGGTAAAGGTTTGCAGGAGTTTCTCTTAAAGTATGTCCCACTTATTGCGATCTATGATAATCAGGCAAAGAGGAGCTTTGAACATGCTGATGTGAACACGATCATCGCCCTGTTTGGTGCTCCAGTGATTGAAGAAGATGTGTTTGGTGATTTAAGGAGTCAGAGATTTAAGGGAAATTGTTTGAAGAATACTGTAAGGTTTGTGATGTTCAAAAAGCCGTTTGAAGAGGTTTTATCACCTCAGAACCTTATTGACATTGAAAGCGCTGAAGCCATGACGAGAAGAGGAGGAATCACCGAACTGGTGAAGAATGTTGTGAAGACAGATGATTACAGGGTCTTTCCGATACTCCAAGAAGACCTGTTAGAAGATGGCTGGGAATATCCAGAGGGCTATGATCCAGAAAAAGATGGACGATTTAAGAAGGGCAAGTATGCAGGCAACAAATGGGGTGGAAAGTATCTCCGAGCGCCCGATATATTCTTCACAATACTGGAGAAGGGTAAAGGTAAACTTGTGAGATTAGGAGATATTGCAGAGGTTAGATTTGGAATTAAAACGGGAGCGAATGAGTTTTTCTATCTGCCGAGTAAACATTTTGATATTAAGGAAGAAGGGAATTATTACAGGTTGATCCCGAAAAAAGAAGGATTACCTGATGACATTAGGATAGAGAAGGAGTTTTTGCAGAAAGTAATAAAGAGTTCGAAAGAAAGTAAAACGCCGTATATTGACCAAAACAAATTGAACCGTCTGTTGTTTTTGTGTAATATTGGAGAAGACGAACTTATAGAAAAACAGGCGTTTAAATATATTGAGTGGGGAGAAACGCAAGGATTTAACCAAGTTCCAAGTTGCAAATCAAGAAAGTATTGGTGGAGTCTTGGGAAAAGGAGAATCGCTGATATAATCATTCCATCTGGATTTGGAGATATTTTTAGAGCCTTTAGTAATCGTTTTTCTAAAGTTTATGCGGATAAAAGACTTTATGAAATATACTACGATGAAAATGATTTATTGCATTATTACCTCAATTGTATGCTCTTTCCTATGTTTGCAGATGCAGGATCGCGAATAGGTCTTGGAGACGGTTTATTGGATTTGACTGTTGACGAGTTTAAAAATATTTTAGTTGTGAGACCCGATACTTTTAATGAAGATATTATAGCAAGCAAATTTTTAAAAAGAGATATTGGTAACGTATTCACTGAAGCTGGCATCAAACCCTCCTTTCCAATCCGTTCTCAGGAGCCGAATCCCCTTCCTGACCGAGCCGAGCTTGACAATATCATCTTCGATGAACTCGGCTTAACGCCAGAAGAGCGAAGAGAGATTTACTGGAGTGTTTGTGAACTGGTAAACTCACGACTTAAAAAGGCGAGGAGCGTCTAATATGTACCATCCGAACTTCGCAATCACGAATAGAATCCTCAATCATACTGCAGAGATCTCTGCTTCTCGTGAGGTTGTACTCAACGCACCGCTTCTTCCGAAGTGGGAGGTCAAATTGAGAAAAGAGGCGATTCTTAAGATGGCTCACCATTCCACGAGTATCGAAGGAAACAGGCTCACGATGGAAGAGGTTGGCAGGCTTCTTCGGGGTGAGGATATAGCGGCATGGGAGAAAGACAAGAAAGAGGTCAGGGGATACGTGAAGGTCTTGGAGTACATCGATAAGTTAGGAGAGAAGGGTGTTGATGCGATTACAGAGGATATAATCCTGAAAGTGCACAGGCTTAATACGCAGGGGATTCTTAGTGATTCAGAGTCAGGCAGCTATCGAAACGTGCAGGTGGCAGTGGTTAACGGTCTTGGAACAGTAACCTTTAAACCTCCGGATGTATCACAAGTACCCCCTTCAATGAACGATTTTATTGCATGGCTAAACAGTAAAGAAGCAAAAGAACTATACCCTGTTCTGATGAGCGGGATTGCACACTACGAACTCGTTCGGATACATCCCTTTGTAGACGGCAACGGTAGAACTGCACGGGCACTTGCAACCCTGATTCTATACCTCAGGGGTTTTGACACGAAACGTTTTTTTGCACTGGACGATTACTATAACGAGGATCGCAGCAGATACTACGAGGCTCTCCAGACCGTTGACCCGCAAACGATAAACATCACCCAATGGCTGGAGTACTTCACAGAGGGCGTAGCAGTAAGTATGGGTCGTGTTAAAGAAGTGATTTTAGACCTGAGTGTGGATCGGCGTCTGAAAGAAGAAAGAGGACAGATATATTTGAACGATAGACAGATGAAGATTCTCAAGTATCTTCAGACCAATCCAAGAATTACCATAAGCGAGATACAAAAAATGTTCGATATTAGTAGAGATACGGCAAACCGTGATCTTAAGCTGCTGTTAGAAAATACGTTAGTGAAAAGAGTAGGCAAAGGAAGGGCTGTGTATTATGAACTTGCGTGAAGTAAAAGAATCGTCAGATTATCGTCAGATTATCGTCAGGAGAATAAATGTCAAAAAGATCAATGAGGTAATGTAGATGTTAATCCCGCCAAAGATTATAGACAACAGTGAAGGGAATACGTTAGCGTCCTTTTTAAATGAGGTTTTAGAGGCAAAGCCGGATACAAAACTCGATGTAGCTTCTGCATTCTTTGATGTTCGAGCTTATTCAATGGTTAAAGATAATTTAAACGATGTGAGCAGTTTTAAATTACTTCTTGGGAAAATACCTGAGATAAAGAGCGATAGAACGCTCGGTAAAGAGCTGCTCAGAATGATTGGGGAGGAGGTTGAAGGATTAGACCTGACAAAAGAGGACGAGTTTAACGTAAAAAACTTAATTGAATTTTTAAAGAGAGATTATGTTGAGGTACGGCTTTATGAGAAAGAATTTCTGCATGGCAAAGCATACATCTTCGAGAATCTGGTTGTAATCGGCTCTTCAAACTTTACAGTCTCAGGACTTACACACAACACCGAACTGAACTCAGTTTCTCTGGATTCTGAAGCGGTTTACACGAGAGAAAGGTGGTTTAACCAATTCTGGAAAGATGCAAGAGACTTTAAGGCAGAACTCATCGAACTACTTGAAAACTCAAGGTATGGTAGCAGAGAATACACTCCCTATGAAATTTATATCAAAGCACTGTATGAACTGCAAAAAGAAGAGCTTATAGCAGAAAAGGAAGAAAAGAAAAGGGGTTTACCATCTTCTAAGGTGAATCTTGCAGAATTCCAAGCGGATACCATTAAAAGAATCTTTTCACGGTTTAAGAAATACGGCGGTGTGCTTTTAGCTGATTCCGTAGGTCTGGGTAAGACATGGATCGCAAAGAAGGTTTTAGAAGATATTGGATACTATGAAAGAAAGAATGTTCTTGTGATTTGTCCTGCACAGTTGAGAGGAATGTGGAGAGATGAGATGCGGTCAATAACAGTTACAGAGAGCATCCTCTCGCAAGAAGAAATGGCATCAAGTGACTTTTTGGATCGTGCTACAAGACTTGTCCCCAATGTAACTGATATAGAGTTAATTGTAGTCGATGAGAGCCATAACTTCAGAAATCCGCTATCAAATCGGTGGGAGAACTTTTTTACGCTTGTAAACGATCACATATCGAGTGATGGTAAAAAGCCGTATATTCTATTCCTCACAGCTACACCGATAAACAACACCATCTGGGATCTATACTGGCAGGTAATGCTCATGGTATCAATGGACAGATCTGCGTTTGTTAAGGAGAATATCCCTGATCTCTTCGAGTTTTTCAAGGACGTAGATAAAAAAGAGAATCCATCTTTATTAGGCGATTTACTTAATGAGATATCGATCAGGAGAAACAGGGATTACATAAAGAAAAACCATCCAGATGCGTATATTCTTAAAAAACTACCTGATGGAGTGGAGATAGAACAAAAAATAGAGTTTCCTACAAGGACACTTGAAAGTATAAACTATGAGCTCGGTGAAACATATCAGGGGATGTATAAAGAGATTGCTGATGTAATCACTGACAAACTGACAATGGCTTACTATCGAATACTCCA
The DNA here is from genome assembly GCA_905067555.1 of Candidatus Argoarchaeum ethanivorans. Lineage (GTDB taxonomy): Archaea > Halobacteriota > Methanosarcinia > Methanosarcinales > EX4572-44 > Argoarchaeum > Argoarchaeum ethanivorans_C. The sequence goes on along the minus strand of CAJHIS010000030.1, from coordinate 8,336 downwards.
ATACAAAAAAGAGGAGGAACTGACAGAGGATGAAGAACTCACTCTTGGCAGGATGATCGCTTTAGAGGGGATATTTAGAACAATTCTTCTCAAAAGACTTGAAAGCAGCGTTAATGCTTTTAGGATAAGTATTGGTCGGCATGTAAACTTTTTGACGAGATTAAAAGCGTATCTTTCACAGGGAAAGCTGCTGACAAAGAAATCCTTCAATAAACATGTAATAAGTTTTGATGATGAATTGGATGATTTTGTGGAGGAGTTAGAGGACTTTAAGCTTGAGAATTATCGAAAAGATGAACTGCTCGAGGATATTGATAATGACATAGAAACACTAAGCAAAATTTTAGAGAAGGTCAGGGGGATAAGACCTGAAGAAGATGCCAAGTTAAATGTCTTGAAAGAACGTCTCTTAAGATTATCAGATAAAGGGCAGATTGTTTTATTCACGTATTATACAGATACGCTGGAGTATATCTATAAAGAGATTTTAAGTGATAGAAGGTTTTCAGATCTAAGAATAGAGGCAATTTCAGGTTCTGGTCAAACCACAGGCAAAACTCCAAATAAAAGAGAAGAAGTCATAAGAAGATTCTTTGATAAAGAAGTGGATGTTTTGATGAGCACAGATGTCCTATCAGAAGGAATGAACCTACAAACGGCTCAATTTTTGATAAACTACGACCTTCACTGGAATCCAACAAGAATGATACAAAGAGCAGGAAGAATCGACAGAATCGGATCACCTTACAAAGAGATTTATGTATACAATTTCTTTCCAGAAGATGAGCTTGAGGAACTATTAAGGCTCGTCCAAATCTTACAAGGTAAAATAATTAAGATTGATGAATCCATCGGTCTCGACCAGACAATTTTGGGAGAAGAGATCCATCCAAAGGTGTTTGGAGTCATACGAAGAATAAAGGAGAAGGACTCCACTATTCTTGGTGAACTGGAAAAACAGGTTTATGGTGGTGGAGAAAGGTTTTACCAGCCACTAAAGGAATTCTTGAGGGAGAAAGCTATTGAAGAGTTGGAAGGTATCCCCTATGGTGTGCACAGCGGGTTAAAGAAAAATAAAATATCAGGTGTGTTCTTTTATTATCAGTATGGTGATGACTTCCACTTTTGGTATCTCTATGACGTGAATTCAGGGATGATACTAAAGAACAAAACAGAAATAATAGATTTTATCGAGTGTTCGCAAAACGAGCCGAGAGTAATCCCTGATTTCTTTGAAAAAATATACGAAATTAATGGGATCATTCTCGAAGACATAGAAAACACCTATAAAGAATTGGAGCAGAAACAGAGTGTTGACTCGGCGTTAGTTGAGCTTGGTAGGGATTCCAGTACTAAGTTTGTAAATAAAATGGTGAGAGAAATTGAGTCTGAAATTACAGAATACTTATCAGAATTTCCAGAAGATAGAGAGATTGTGCAGCAATGGGACAAAGTAAAAGGTAAATTGCTTTCGATGGCATACACAAAAAAACGATTAAGTGCTTTACGAAAGATGCAAAAACAATATAAGGACTTTAATAATTGGAAAAAGCTGATTGGGGATTTAGACAGATTTTCATCTGAAAAAAGCATTCTCGTCAAAGAACTGATCCCGCCATTCGATGAGAAGCTATTAAAATTAGTCGTTGTGGATTTAATCTCATAAAATCCGTTGGATTGATAATTTGAAGAATCAGTTAATCAGGTATTTTACCATTAGTTTTTTTTACCAGGTTGGATATATGTGATATTCTATGAGTGATGTTTCTGACCTGGTGATTGTGCCTGATACGAGTGTAATTGCAGACGGCAGGATTACTGCCATGATTGGGATGGGCTGCTACCATGGTGCAATTCTTTTGGTTCACGAGGCTGTAGTGGCAGAGCTTGAGTCGCAGGCAAACAAAGGCAAGGAAACTGGTTTTAGTGGCCTTAAGGAGCTTCAACAGCTTTTTATGCTGTCAGAGTCAGGTACGATTACGCTTGAGTATGTGGGCAAGCGCCCGAGTTTCGAGGATGTCAAGCTTGCATCTGGTGGCGAGATTGATGCAATGATTCGAAAAACAGCGGTTGAACGTGGGGCATTGTTCGTTACCAGTGACATAATCCAGGCAGAAGTTGCTAAAGCAAGGGGGCTTTCGGTTGAGTATCTGAAGCCAGAGTCCACTCTGTTTGCACCGCTTACAATAGAGCAGTATTTTACAGAAGACACCATGTCAGTGCATTTAAAAGAGAACACCCCCCCTCTTGCCAAGCGTGGGACAGTTGGAATCCAGAAACTTATTCAGATCGATGATGCCCCGCTTAATGCTGCTTTTTTAAGAGACATGTCGCATGAGATACTTGAGCGGGCAAAAAAGGATCAGAAAGGATTTGTTGAACTTAATCATGGAGGTGCATCAGTGGTGCAGCTTGGAAACCTTCGCATTGCCATTGCACGTCCACCGTTTTCTGATGGAATGGAAATTACCGCAGTACGTCCTATTGCAAAGGTGCGCCTCGAGGATTATCGTCTTGGAGAAAATCTTATAGAGCGATTGACTAAAAAGCAGCGTGGCGTGTTGATTTCAGGTGCTCCTGGCTCTGGCAAGTCAACCTTTGCAGCAAGCATTGCAGAGCATCTGATGAACAGCAGTTACATTGTTAAGACGATGGAATCTCCCCGTGACCTTCAGGTGTCTGATGCAATAACCCAGTATTCACCTCTGCGTGGCGATATGGAACAGACAGCCGATGTTCTCCTTCTGGTGAGACCGGATTATACCATCTATGATGAGGTGCGCCGCACTCGTGATTTTCAGGTATTTGCAGACATGCGTCTTGCAGGTGTCGGTATGATCGGTGTGGTGCATGCGTCATCTGCTGTTGATGCTGTGCAGCGATTGATAGGACGTGTGGATCTCGGTGTAATACCGCAGGTGGTTGACACAGTAATATATCTTGAAGCTGGAAAAGTTGAAAAGGTGTATACTCTTCGTTTCACTGTTAAAGTGCCGTGCGGCATGGTAGAAGAAGATCTTGCACGCCCGGTTATTGTTGTGGAAGAATTTGAAACACACACGATGGAATATGAGATTTACACGTATGGCGAGCAGGTCATTGTAATGCCTGCAACAGTGGAGGAGCCTTTTGACGAAAAAGGGTTAAAAGAGCTGGTTACTTCAGAAATCGAAAAACATGCACGGAAACCTTTTGAAATAAACGTATTGTCTAAACGAAAAGCAGTGATACTTTGCATGGAGTCAGATATACCTGTACTGATTGGAAGAGGTGGAAGGAATATTGAAAAAATTGAAAAACGAGTCGGGATGCGTTTGGATGTACGACCAGACAAGACGATTGCTCCAGGCAAGCAGTCAGACGTTGAGATTGAAACAACAAAAAGGCACCTCACACTCCGCTTACCTGAATTTGCCAGTGAAGTAGTTGAAATATTTATAGACGAAGAGCCTGCATTTAGTGGCATGGTCAGTCGAAAAGGGGAAATGCGTATGCCAAAAAATAGTCAGCAGGCAATCACACTCTATCAAGCCCTGAAAAAAAACAAGCAGATTACAGTGTGCTGAATACTTGACCTGCAAAGCCGTCGGTGGGATTTAAACCTGCAAGCTCACGCTTGCAGAAATAAACATAAGAAATCTGCAAAGCCGTCGGTGGGATTTGAACCCACGATCTGCTGATTACGAATCAGCCGCTTTGCCAAGCTAAGCCACGACGGCTATTTACGATTAATGTAATAAATTCTGCAAGCATTATAGGTATCGTTTAATCTTGGGCTCCAGCATATTTCTCGGCATTGCTCCAACGATTTGATCAATAAGCTGCCCGTTCTTAAAGACGAGAAGTGCCGGGATAGACATTATTCCGTACTTTCTTGAAGACCGGGGATTTTCATCGACATTAAGTTTCCCAAAAACGATCTTACCTGCATAATCCTTTGCCATTGCATCAATAATTGGCCCAATCATCTGGCATGGCTTGCACCACGTAGCCCAGCAGTCTATTACCACAAGTGGGTACTTTCTGACCGTTTCATCGAAATTGGTATCTGTAATCCTGACTGGGGAAGCAGTAGCTTCTTCTGTCTTAGATGCTGTGCCAGGTGAGAAGCGTTTCTTTATCTCATCGAGCTTTTTCTTTCGTATCTGTTCAAGTTCATCCATTTAATTCAACTCTTTGCTCACGCATTTCAATGATTGGTGCCTGCACTTCTTCTCTGAGCCTGTCAATTGCTTCTTGCAGCACCGGGAAAAGCTGCTGCCTGTGTTCTGCTGCTACCACAATGTAGACAATATCCCCCCCTGGTCGTATCAGTCCGGTTCGGTGGTGCATGACCACATCTGTTATTCCATCTCGTTTTTTCAGGTCATTGCAAATAAACTCAATCATCTCGTAAGCACTGTCCTGTTGTTTAAGCTCAAGTGCTTTTGTAACGTTATTATCTGTGATTTCTCGTACAATGCCTGTAAAGCTTCCAATAGCTCCTGAATATTTTATTATCTCTGGTTTTGATCTTACAACATGAATGAGCGATTTGAGCGTATGATAGTCCTTTTGTTGTAATGTTAACTGAACAAGTTCTTCTATTAATTGCTCATCAAAGATCTGTTTCTTGTCAATGTATTTCACTGTATTTTCTGCTGTTATGTCTATGCTAATTTTTGAAAGCTCACTGTCTTTAAAACCCTCGACAACAGCAAAGTTCATTCCACTGTCACATAATTCATCAATAGCAGCATGCAGATCAACATCAGGAACGATCTTAACCATTTCATTTGAACCTATGCCAATGGTCATATTTGAACCTGACGCTATGTGCCGGTAAGTGTCGGTTTGATCCGGGTTCAAAGTGCCTTCATGCATGTGTTTTATCGTGCCAACTCTACCGTATTCTTTTAGACCACGGATAAGCTTTTCTGCAAGCGCAGTTTTGCCTGACTTCTTATAGCCTACAATAGAAATGATTTTCACAAGGTACACACTAATTCGGGCTGACACTTAAATCTTTGTGTAATTGCCTTTTTAAGGTACAGAGACGAAACTTTAATAAACCGCAAAAGCCTAAAAGAGTAGAAAGCTCCGATAGTGTAGCACGGCCAATCATGCAGGACTCTCACTCCTGCGACTGGGGTTCAAATCCCCATCGGAGCACTTAAGATATTTTTAACTTCTATTTTTTTGCCGCATTCAGGATTGCAGGATTTGAAGTTGCAATGAATTCTCCCTACTTGAAAACGAGAATCTCCAGAGATTCGTGTATTATAAGGATACGAGTGGAGAGCATTGTTGTTCTTTGTTCTTATTACAATAGCCTTTATCCGGGCATAATTATGCCACCCGGGTTTAGCCCATTAATAATACGGTGGAGATGTTTCCTGCCAATCTCAGGTTTCTGCATCAATGATTGATTCATACTTGCTTGGGCATTTGAGTGTTAGTTTACTAGCGTGTACAACATTGTCATGGTAGGTGCCTGTTACTACTATCGATATGCCCTCTTTGTAGTTATTAGGCAGGATGCCTTTGTAGACAACGTCAACCGTGCTTTCATTGTCAGTTATTTTAAATTTCAGGGTCTGTGTTTCCTGTACCCTGATTGTCGAGTCTTCAACAATGATGCCATTGATGTTGACTGGTCTTTCAATGTCTCCGCCTGACACGACCTCAGTTACTGTTTGATAGTAGGCTAATTGTTCGCTACTGAAACTTGTAAACCCTGCATAAACAAGCAGCGCCACAACCACAACCGCACTTAGTATAATACGTTGTTTTTTATCCATGATTTTTACTCCGGGCATCCATTTTTAGCCCATCCTCGAAGACGATAGTAACTCTTTAGTTCTTCTTCAAAACCAGATGGTTTCATTATCTTTGGAAGAACATCATCTTTCTTATCGAAGCCGCGTTTACAATTAAATCGCCTTTCCATCTCAACAATGCTTGCTCCAAGCATTTGCATATCCTTTTCTTCCATACTTCCTGTTATTTTCGATAGTATTTTCAGGTAATCATCCATTGTATAAAATCGTACTGAAAACTTGCAAAGTGCCATCGAATCGAGCACTGCGTTTCTATTTTCATTATAAACCACACGTTTCGCTTTGCCTGTTATTATGGTTCTTTCCGGACTTCCATATTCTTCCATGTATTCCATACTATAAAGGTGGTCTGCCCCACGATTCGACACTGCGTAAGATAAACCCTGCCCTGCAAGACCTCGACAATCATGCCCTGGAAAGTCAAGACCTTTTACAGTGTAGTAGGGCACATCGTGTTTTTGTGCAAAAGCTGCAGCACCCTCTGCAAGTTCAGCACCAATCCCCTCGCGTTTTGCAATCATTTCGATTAGCTTATGCACACCATCATAATCTCCCCATGCAATCTTATATTTTGTCCTGTTTTTTTCCGATGCTTCAATCAAACCTGCAACTGCTGCACCAGTGGAGATGGTGTCAAGCCCATATTTGTTGCATAGATAATTGGATTTAATAATATCATCGAGGCTGTTGACACACAGGTTTGAACCAAGAGCCATGAGAGTTTCGTACTCTGGTCCCTCGGTTATGATGTTATATTTTTTACTCTGCGTTACTCGTTTGCAGGCAACCAGGCAGCTGTGGCAGGTGTTAACATTGATCGTGTGCTTGCGAAGCGCTTCACCGTCGATTTTCCCTGCATCTTTGTATGTGGTTGCTGAATAGTTTCTGGTTGGAAGTGCCTGATTACTATTTGCCACATCCAGAATGCTTGATGTTCCAAGGTACTTCAGACCTGTCATACTGTCAACAACTTTTTTCCAAAGACCTGCATCGATATCAGTGTAACGACCTGCTGGGATCATATTTCCACCAGATGCAACGACTGCTTTCAAATTTTTATTACCCATCACAGCACCAAGTCCACCGCGTCCAAAGGCTCGATGCATCTGGGTCATGATATTTGCAAAGTATACCTGATGCTCTCCAGCAATTCCTATAACAGCCGTATTTCGAAAATGCACCCGGCATTCTTTTGTCAATCTCACTGTAGCTTCAAATACGTCAGCACCCCACAGGTGAGCAGCGTCTCGAAGTTCTGCAGGTTCATCACCCATATTCTCACCAATATACAAGTACACAGGTGAGGATGCTCTTCCCTCAATGATCACAGCACGGTACCCTGTGCGTGCAAGTTCGCAACCAAAATTACCGCCAGCATTAGAACTAAAAATCGTGTTGGTCAATGGTGAAATACTGGTAACATTGTGACGTGCTGAAAAGGGAATAGATGAACCGGTTAATGCGCCTGTTGTAAATATCAACTTATTATCGGAATGTAAAGGCTTTACATCTGGTTTTACCTCATCTGCGAAGAGTGCTGTCGCAAGTCCGCGCCCACCAATAAAACAGGAAAACTCATCATCTATCTCATCGGTACAGATCGTCTGTTTGGTAAGGTTGACGCGCAAAAGATTCATATTAAACTCCATGAAAGAGTGTTGTGCTTCATCATAACTTGCAGAAGTCCTCTAGCATTTATCTCAGCATCTTTCAAAAGTCTTCTTAATAGTCCTTTACTAAGCACTTTGTGCTTTGGGATCGTTAAATGCTTTTTGTTTCTATCAGATTTGTGCCACATGCGAATATGACTTCCTTTTTGCCTCACTACTGCATAACCTAATTTCTCAAAACATTTAACTGTTTTCTCTCAAGGTGGTTGTAAAGTTGTTGGGTGTTGGCATTGTTTCGATCTGGTTGTATATTCAGGTATAATGTCTACTGTTCTGGGTTTAAACGCATGAAAGATTTGGTAGTGTCCTAATCTACGATAGTTTATTATATCCCCAAGGATATTCCCTTTTGGTGAATCTATATGGCACGTTCAGGGGGAAAAATCAATGTTGTTTGTCAGAATCTTAGATGTCGTTACTATCTAAAAGTGAAGGGAAATGACATTATCAAAAGCGGAAAGTATCGTATCGGTCACCAGAGGTATTACTGTAAACACTGTAAAACCTATTTCATGGAAACTAAAGGTACACCTCTCTACAGAAAACGATTATCTGAGGATGAAATAAGCAATATATGCAAGCATCTGGTAGAGAAGAATGGAATACGTTTTATAGAACGGTTAACAGGGCATCACTGGGATACTATTGGCAGATTGTTAAAAGATATGTTGGAACGTGCAGAACAGATGAACGACTATCTCATAAAAAATACAGAACCTGACTCCATTTGAATGTGATTAAGTTGTGGGGCATAGTAAAAAAAACAAAAGAAAGTTGAATCCAGCAGCCCAACCCGGCCTTGCGAAGGTGATGCATGGATCTACACGTGCATAAAACGGAATACATA
>CAJHIS010000029.1 GCA_905067555.1 Candidatus Argoarchaeum ethanivorans | reverse complement strand
AGCAAAAAAATAACGATTGGAATGCGTGTAAGCATTGTAGGAATAATCGTTTTTGCGGCATTGTTCGCAGGATGTATTGGAGATAATGACATAAAAACACTGACAGTAGCAGGTTCTACAACTGTACTCCCGATAAATCAGGAGTGTGCAAGGCTTATGATGGATACAAATCCCGGGCTTAAAATATCAGTTTCAGGTGGCGGTTCCGGTCATGGCATAAAGTCGGTTGGTGCAGGTGAAATAAATATTGGTGCGGCGTCAAGAGACATAAAGTCAAAAGAGATGGAAATATACCCTGATCTGAAAGCGGTTGGAGTAGGCAAAGATAGTGTTGCTATCGTTGTGAATGGAGCAAACTCCATCAATGGACTTACAATGGATGAAGTGTCAAAAATATTTGCAGGTGAGATAGCTAACTGGAAGGAAATAGGAGGAGAAGATGGCAAGATCCGTGTTCTAACAAGAGAGGATGGTTCAGGCACAAGAGAAGTCTTTGAAAAATATGTGCTGAAACCCTCTCTAAGAGAAATATCAAAAGAAGCATCAGTGAAGCCATCAAACGGTGAAGTGAGAGCGACAGTCAAGACTGATGATAAAAGCATCGGCTATCTTTCTCTTGGATATGTTGACCCTTCGATCAAAGCTTTGAAGATTGACGGGGTGGAAGCAACAGTTGAGAATGTTCTTGCAGGCAGTTATCCAATCGTAAGAACACTCTACCTTGTAACAAAAGGAGAGCCGGATAAGCTTGAGAGTGAATTCCTAGATTTTGTATTGAGTGATCGTGGACAGGAAGTAGTTGAGGATATGGGCTATATCAGTATAAAATAGAGTAAATACGATGACAGTGAAAATCGTGCATCTGTCAGATATTCATACTGCTAACCCGCATTTCCTTCCGGAAATGGCATTAAAGGTGGTAGAAAGGATAAACGAGATAAACCCGGAAATTTTGATTATTACCGGTGATCTGACAGAAAGCGGGTATCCTTTTGAATTCGAGTGTGCTAAAAGCTACATCGAGAAAATAGACTGTGCATCGAAGGTGATAATTCCGGGAAATCACGATGTAAGGCATGTTGGCGACCTGTGTTTCGAGGAAATATTTGGCTCAAGGTCGAAAGTTAGGCGATACAAGGGAATAACAATTGTTGGCATAGATTCTACACAGCCTGATATTGATGATGGACATATTGGCAGGGATAAGTATGAATGGATAGAGAAGTGCTTTGATACCGATGATTTCAAGATTTTTGCATTACACCATCACCTGATGCCAGTCCCGTTTACTGGAAGGGAGAGGAATATACCAGTGGATGCCGGGGATGTCCTTGAGTTGTTGGTCAGGTGCAAAGTAGATCTTGTGCTTTCCGGGCATAAACATGTGCCATGGGTTTGGAACCTGAATGGCATGACAATACTGAATGCAGGAACGGCATGCACCAACCGGATGAAGTGGAGTATTCCCCAGTCGTTCAACCTGATTGAGCTTGACAAGGAGATGCTTAAAATATACAAGATCTATTCCAAAGGCGGGCATGAACTTATCCTTGAAAAACCGCACAACTTTGTTGTGCAGGGATAACTCTCGATTGTGGAGCACCACACACCGTGTGCGGAAACAATTCTCGATTACGCAGTAATCGAGTGCGGCAAAATAATTCTCGATTGCAGAGCAATCGAGAGATGAACAAGGTGAACGTGGAATGGGTAATAGAGAAACTGCTGTTTATATCTGCGATCTCTTCCTCTTTCATCGTATTTTTTATTATTATATTCATGTTACACGAGGGGATTCCAGCTTTAGCTATTGGATGGGATTTCTTCTTTGGGATGGACTGGAGTCCTTCCAATAACCAGTTTGGCATTTTTCCGATAGTGGTCAGCACATTCGTGGTTGGGATCGGTTCACTATTAATTGCTGCTTTTATAGGCATACCAGCAGCAGTTTATTTAGCAGAATTCTCGCCCCGATGGGTGCACAGCATCGTTAAGCCATGTGTGGAAATGCTGGTTGGAATTCCTTCGATAGTGCTCGGCTTCTTTGGGCTAATGGTACTTATTCCTTTGATACGGGACTCGCTTGGCGGATGGGGGGAGTGTATACTTGCTGGCTGGATAATCCTTGCGATAATGACACTGCCTCATGTCATCAGCATCTCCGAAGATTCTATTCGTGCAGTTCCAAAAGCATTCAAGGAAGCATCGGTTGCTCTTGGTGCAACAGAGTTACAGACTATCTGGAAAGTGATACTTCCAAACGCTCGCTCAGGAATATTAGCATCCCTGATTCTTGGTATGGGAAATGCAATCGGCGAAACAATGGCTGTTTTGATGGTTATCGGCAATCCAAACATACCATGGATTCCTTCAAGCATCTTAGAACCTGTTTCTGTTCTCACGTCAATAATAGTCATCGGGATAAACTATGCGGCCTGGGGTTCGATGCACCAGCATGCACTATTTGCCATCGGAATCGTCCTGTTTGCAATCGTTGCTATTCTCAATGCAATAACTACTACTGTAATAAGAAGAGGAGTGAGCTGATGAAAATACGTGAGAGTGTAGTGAAAATTGGGTTGTGTTCATCTTCTCTTATGGCAGTGGCAGCACTCTTTATCGTGGTTGCATACGTATTTTTTAATGGTGCCGGGATAATAAATCTATCTTTCCTTCTTGAATCGCCTTACCGGTTTGAGTATGGTGGGATATTTCCACAGATTATAGGCTCACTGTGTCTGGTTGGGATCTGTTTGCTTTTTGCTGTTCCACTTGGCGTTGCATCGGCGATATACCTTGTAGAGTATGCACCTGACAATATAGTAACAGCAAGTGTGAGATTTTTTATTGAATGTCTTGCAGGAATACCATCCATTGTGATCGGTCTCTTTGGACTTGTATTTCTCGTGTATCGCCTTGGTCTTGGCATCTCCATGCTGTCAGGTGGTCTGACTCTCGGGTTTATGATCCTGCCGTGGACAGTAAGAGCTAGTGAAGAGGCGATAAAAACAGTCCCGTACTCATACATGGAAGCTTCTCTTGCGTTGGGAGCTTCAAAGTGGCAATCCATTTATGGCGTGATTCTAAAAAGCGCATATCCTGGCATCATAACCGGAATATTGCTTGGAATGGGAAAAGCAATGGGAGAAACGGCAGTTGTCCTTTTAACCGCGGGTTCAGGTCTGGAATCGTTTTTACCGCAATCAATACTTGACCCTGTAGCCTCACTACCAGTGTACATTTATATGCTGGCAACACAGGGTCACACAGAGGCATCTTATTCTCGTGCCTTTGGCGCCTCACTCGTGTTAATCACAATGTTTTTGATAATAAGTATGTTTGCCATGTTCCTTCGAAATAGATATATTTCTAGAAATTCAGGTTTTTGAGGCGACAAAAGTATAGGATTTGAGGTATGGACTTGGAAATGTCTTTTGACAAAGTTCACTCAAACCTTGATTGCTATCGCAATCAAGAGTTATGCAGTTACTATGGGGTGGTCTTTTGACAACGTTCATTCAAACCTTGATTGCTATCGCAATCAAGAGTTATACAGTTACTATGGGGGTCTTTTGACAACGTTCACATAAACCCCAAGTTTTAGCTATAGAACTGCTCCCGTCGCATATGTTTTAGTCTGCGCTGGTATCGAATACTGTTATAAGTATCAAACTCTCTCATATAGGTGACAAAAGCACTCCAAATTTCTTCTACACTCATGGTGTTTGTCATTATCACAGGAAGCTGAAGATTATACCGCCACCATTCTGTGGTTAGAATCTTAATACCAAGAGATTCCGCCTCATCATAAGCGCGTGTGCCTGGATACGGTGTTAGCAGATGCACCTGTGCCTGGTCAGACTCGATCTCTTCTGCACACGCAAGGGTTTCAAACACCGTTCCTGTAAGATCGCCTTCGTAAGTCCTGCCATATTCAGCTTTTTTCAGATACGATTCAAAAGCCTTGTCTGCACGTTCACCGGGAAACCCAATAATATAGGATGCGACAGTGGTAATACCAGCATCATGTGCCAACTTCACAGCATTTTTTGCCTGCTCAATTGTGATGCGCTTTCCAACAAAACGATCCAGTATATTCTGGTTTCCGGACTCTATCCCATAGTAGATCATGTTGCATCCCGCCTCTGACATGTGAGATAATAATTCAGGGGTCACGCTATCAACACGTGTTGAACATGCCCATGTAATATCAAGCCCACGCTTTACGATTTCATTACAGATGTCAATAGCTCTTTTGTTATCTAATGTAAAGGTGTCATCATTAAAGACAAAACGATTAAAGTCGTAGTCGTTTACTACACTCTGAAGTTCATCTACTACATTTGCAGGGCTTCTTGCACGAAAAAGATGTCCTGCCATCTTTGAAGTGGAACAGAATACACATCCAAACGGACATCCTCTGCTTGTGAGAATTGGAACTTCGTGCATGCCCCGTTTGATGTATTTTTCTGACCAGAGATGCCGTGCCGGAAATGGCAGAGTGTCAAGGTCATCAATAAATGCTCGATCTGCATTATTCACAATCAGGTGTTTAACCCGATAGGTGATGCCGTCAATCCCTGTTAGAGGCAGTTTGCCAGCTATTGCCTTTACAAGTTCCAGCATAGTTTCTTCTCCTTCCCCGCGAACAACTACATCAATAGAGGGTGTTTCCCGAAGCGTCTGCCCTGCAGTAAAACTTACATGCGGACCCCCGATGACAGTCATCACTTTAGGCAGAAGATGCTTTGAAAGTTCTGCAACCTTTTGTGCTTGCTGATAGTTTGGTGTAAAACAGGAAATGCCGACCACGTCCGGTTTGAATTCGAGAATGGTTCTTCCAATATCATCAAGGCTCATCTTCAAACTCTGTGCATCACACAAACTTACCTCAAATCCTCCTTTTTCAAGTACTGCTGCAATATAAGATGTGCCAAGAGGTGGTGAAATAATACTAATCAGTCCAAGTCTCCTTCCATCAATACCTGCAATAGGAATGTCTGCAGCAGGAGCATTTATTAACAATACCTTCAACAAAACCACCGGGATACCAGAGTTACTATCTGGTACAGACGTCCAATCATTATTTAAACATAACGTCACCGTGGGGTTGGGAATTGTAACGTTAATTAACTGAAGTCAGTAAAAGTTATGTACTTTTCCGACAGTTTTGTAATGGTTCCTATGGGCGACTGGGCAAAATCAAGATCAAGGAACTAAGAAGGACTGAAGTGTAAGAGGTAATTCGACATGACAGAAAAGGCTGAAAACGATAGAAAAAACCAGAGCGAGACAAATGGTTTTAAGTTTGCAGTAACACTGCTTGCAGCTTTTGGAACTGTTTCCTATACGGCATATAATTACCTTCAACACACAGCGGTTGACATTTATTGGTATGTATTTCTTTGTGGAATAATTTCTGTCACGCTTATTTTGGTAGGTGGTCTGCTTTCGTATATTCTGGTTAAGGGATTTGCGATGGAAGTCACAGCGTCCGGGCGAAAAGAAATGCTGGAAGGACGGGCATCAAAGATTTATTTAGCATCCTTTACAGTCTTCGTGAGGTTACTGGTGTACATCTTGTCTCTTTTTGTCCTTGTGTTTATGAAGATTACGAGTAGTGTACTTGTGGTGGCACTCCTTCTGGTATTCCTGTTGTTTCTTGTATCCTATGTTTTATTTCTTAAAGAAAAATTCGAGTTTCCGAAAATTGATATCATTATAGTGGCGTGTTTGTGTGTTGTGGCTATGGCTATTTTGTTACTTCCATTCCCCCTACTTTTAAACTCTCCGCTGCAAGGTCATGTGACTGTTGATATGGATAGTATCTGTTACAAGGATGGTGCGCCGATTCCTGTGTTAATTCAGGTAACAGGACCGAATACTAAGTTATCCATAAATTTATCTAAAGAATCTGACCATAACTTAACTCTTATAGACTCAATTAAATTAGAACTAGAACACAATGAAACACAAATGGCATATAAAAATAGGAACTCGGTTTTACCTGGTAATTTATCTGGTAATGCGTTAGGTGAAGGAAAATACAGCGTATTTATCAATACCACCAATCTGACAACAGGATATTATGAAATCAAGTCTGTGCGTCCGGAGTATACGAAAAGCTATGGTGTAAAAGGATTTTACCTGTTGGACAACAGTTAGTCATTTAATCCCCCCTTCTCAAGGCACCTACAATATCACTTCTATAAACTATCCAATCTTGAATTCAGGTTAGGACACACATAAAAACCTTGATGGAAGTAATACGAATAATCTGTTTCAAAAATCAAGATATGTGGTTGACAATTCTCAAAAATTGGATAAACTATTTTACCGGGAGTGCCCCTACACATAAAAGCGTCACAGTTCCGGATGGAAAATAACCATGAAATCCCTTAAAACAAAAAATAATTCAAATCTTGAAATCATATTTGTTGGCCGCTCAAACGTTGGTAAATCCAGTCTTATCAGGTGTTTGACCGGGCGAAGTGTACCGACCGGACGCAAGCCTGGTCTTACACGAAAGCCGCTTAACCTTGAGCTTGATGATTTGACAATCACAGACATGCCAGGTTTTGGTTTTATCAGTGGGGTTGAAGAGAAATATATTAATGCGGTAAAGGATGAAATAGTTCATTATATCGAGGAAAATGCTGACCGTATTATTCTTGGTTTTGTGGTAGTGGATGCAAAGTCTTTTCTTGATATAGTTAACCGGTGGCTAAACCAGGGAGAAATTCCAGTTGATCTTGAGATGTATGATTTTCTCTCTGATCTTGCAATCGATACAAAGTTGCTGGTAAATAAAATCGATAAAATCAGGGAAAACCGTGACGAGTTGCTGGATGCGGTCGGTGAGCGGTTTAATATGCTTCCACCGTGGCAGCAGTGGCTTGATACTATTCTCCCGGTAAGTGCTAAAAAGAAAGAGATTCAACCACTGCAACACGTGATCAGGCAAAAGTTAGTGGACATTAAAAAAGAGAGATTGTTAAAATACTTCAGTACTAAATGTTTTAGGTAAGATTTAATACATCTCTGCATAATACTACCTCTGGTGTTCATATTTGATTAAACCACCACGACTTATTGCATGGGAACTTACCTGTGCCTGCAATCTCAGGTGTATTCATTGTCGGGGAAGTGCCACTGAAAAGCCAGACGCTGATGAGCTTTCTCTTGGAGAAGCAAAGCATTTCATCGATGAACTTGGAGACTACGGCAAGCCAATTCTGATTCTAACAGGCGGCGAACCGCTCGTACGGGAAGATGTGTTTAAAATTGCACGATACGGGACAGATGAAGGACTTCGCGTAGTGCTTGCCACCAATGGAACGCTGGTTACCCGGGCAGTTGCACACAAAATGCGAGAGTCAGGTATCAAGCGCGTGAGTGTGAGTATTGACGGGTCTTCTGCGGAAATACATGATAAATTTCGAGGAATGCCCGGAAGCTTCGAGGCATCGCTACATGGTATTGATGAAATAAAGAAAGCAGGTATCGAGTTTCAGATTAATACAACGATTACCAGGCATAATATCAAAGAAGTTACAAAAATCTATGATTTTGCCCTAAGTATTGGGGCAAAGGCACTGCACGTATTTATGCTGGTTCCGACTGGACGAGGCAACGCGATGGAAGGTGATGAAATTCCTCCGGATGAGTACGAACACGTGCTTAACTGGGTGTATGACGTTAACTATCTAAGTAACAGTCAGATGCAGGTAAAAGCAACCTGTGCACCACACTATTTCAGAATTATGCGAAAGCGGGCAAAGGCAGAAGGCATAAAAATCACAGCACAGACACACGGTTTTGAAGCTGTAACCAAGGGCTGCCTTGGTGGGACTGGTTTTTGCTTTGTATCTCATACTGGCGAGGTATGCCCCTGTGGTTTCCTTCCGGTAATTGCTGGAAACATCAGGGAAATGCCATTCAAAAAGATATGGGAGCAGTCGAAGATATTCAATGATTTAAGGGATGTGAATAAACTTAAAGGCAAATGCGGCATCTGTGAATATCGCAGGGTATGTAGTGGTTGTCGTGCACGAGCTTTTGCTGAAACTGGCGACTACCTTGCAGAAGAGCCATATTGCACATACATCCCTAAAAAAGTTGAGTTCCAATGATAAGTAAATTCGCAGCTCTTGATGATATGGACAAAAAACTGTTAAATCTCATCCAGCTTGATTTTCCTTTAGCAAAACAACCTTTCAAAAAATTGGGGGAAGAACTTGGAACCTCGGAAAAGGAGATTATGATGCGCATTGAAAAGCTAATTGCAGGGGGGGCAATAAGACGCATTGGACCAATCATCAACACTAAAAATGCAGGGGGTGTAAGCACTCTTGCCGCAGTTAAAGCAGAGAAGGATAAAATCAGTGAGGTAGCAAACATCATCAGCGAATACGATGAAGTCTCACACAACTACCTTCGGGGCGGGAACTACAACATCTGGTTTACCGTATCAGCAGCAAACAGAGCGGAACTTAATCGGATTCTCGGTGAGATAAAGGTGCGGACCGGATGCCCACTGATTGAACTGCCTACGAAAAGATTGTTTAAGATAGGCGTCAAGTTTGAGATACGCTAAAGACCTGGACTATTCAAGGATAAGCAGCTTTATGTGAATAGTTAAACAAAGATGAGTGATGAGTTATCCGAGATATTCAGAATCCTGAAAATCCGGGTGAGTTGAAATTTGTTGCAATTTAATTATAATTTTTTAAATTTTTGCACGACCGTACACATTAGACCTTTTATTTTGTTTTTAGTCTCATTTCCGTTCGTTGTTTTTTCCCCAACCAAAAACCCCCGCTCATATTTATCTAAAATTTTTTTTGCTGTTTTGGCGGGACGTATGTATCCAATATATTCTCCACTCCTGATTATATTAATGTCAGCAAATCTCGCCCGTTCAGAAATAGTGATGCTAACATTAGCAATTTTTTTTAGTAAATTAGTAGTAAAACCTGCAATCTCATTAATATCACCTGCATCGAAATCAAGCTTTTTAAAATCCTGTACTGCTTTTATAACCATATCGATATCAACATCAGTATCGTAGCTATGTGGATGTGGATCAAATTCCTCGATGCTATCAAATATTTTGTTATCCTGCTGCCCACGACGAGGTTCAAATTTCAGGTCATAAAGGACTCTCTCGGCTTCTCTCTTGAACGTATAAAATGAATCGTTTCGATAGATGCTGCTGTATCTAATATAACACCCCTCATCTCTTGTGCCGGGACCTTTTCCCACCCGCACATAACACACAATCTCGAGATCGTTCAATTTCTTACTAAGATAAAGATCGGTCCTGCTATTGAAAAACTTATTAACGATCTCTTCATCTCTCTGTTTAAGTGTTTCTGGATACAACTGTTGTCCAGTTTGATCGTCATAAACTCTTAATCGTGTCATTATTTTAGCATATCGTCTATTAATTCACTAAATCCAAAGGTAAACACATTCCCAGCGTAATCCCGCATTGGTTTACGTTTATTTTTGTCAACCTGTTTGGTATAGTAAAACACTGGATAAATTGAAACGTCACCAACCACACGTAATAATTGTTGAATTCGTATGTCATGTATAAATTTATTGCTTATGAATTTTTTGAAGCTATTGTAATCATTCTCAGGGTCTTCATTTTTCTCTTTATCTTTATACTCGTCCACAAATAAATCACATTTTGTAATCACCACGCAGGAGTCTATTATTCTCCTTTTTGGCATCTTCTTAAGTATTTTCATGTACTCTATAAGTCCCATCTGGTCAAAGTCCGGATATTTTTCCCCATCAATAATAAATATCAGTTTATCGGATTTTTTAACATCCTGAGCAAGTTTTGCAAATATATTTTCGTTTTTTTTCGTTTTTATCTTCTTTTTTGTCCATATATTCATTGATCTTTTCTAAATATGGACCTGGATAGTCAATCATTTTGAATAAAATATTTTTAATAAATAAGCTTCCATATTCGTAGGTGAAATGGTGATCTTTGACATCTGTAGTATGTTTAGGCCAATCTATTCCTATGGTATGTAATTCATCAATTAGTTCTAAAAGATCATCGCTTGGATTAACAGGAGCGGATGCTTCCAGATAACAACCAGCCATAAAAAGAGATTTGCCTGAGTTTGCTGGCCCAAACATAAACAGTTTTGGACCTTTAAAAGTATACATAGCAAACTCTTTAAAAAAATATATAAAAATTGATACAACTACAACATCACTGATAATAGTATTAATATTATTTTCAATATATGGCGATAGATGATAATTGAAGAATACAAAAATAATCAAACCAGCTAAAACCACACTGATATTTCTTGCAGCCCATTTAAATTCTGTCCCACCTCTTAGAATTCCTAAACCACCACCCAGCACAAACCCAACGAAGATGCCAGAGACAGGCCATTCGATGTTTTTGCTCCAGTGAATGTTTGAAAAAATAATTCCCTTGGATATGTAAATTACTAATATAATAATAGATATTGATAAAAGAATTGCTTGCATTCTTTTTTTTCTATCTACAAACATGAGCAACAAAGAACCCACATAAAATCCAGTAAAAAAAGTGATTAAAACTTGAATGCCTGCCGGATTTATATAATAGATTATTTGTGTAATCTGTCCCATCAACAGCCCATGTTCCCCCGACCGAATAGAGAGATTCAAGAGGGATGGTGTAAACAGGATCAGTATTATGAAATAAATTAAAAATTTTATATATTCTTTATTTTTAAATATGAATGTCTTTATAGACATTTTTTAAGTTCCATCTCTTCATAATTACTAATTAGCATCTCATCGATGTCTTTTTCATTTTGTAGGAACCGTATTTTGTCTTCTTCTCTCTCGAGATTGAATATCTTATCTCTCTTAACAAACTTCCCGTTTTCAAGCATGTACGAGTGATGGAAAAAAACTATTTTATCAGGATTCTGTTCAATACTCTTGTAGCTTTCGTAATATCCGGATTTGGGATCAACGACACTGCGGATATTATCGGCAAAAACTCCTGCTACAAATAGTACTACACCAACTCCCCATAAATCTCCCCATGGACACCGCCAATCAGAATAATTTTCATCTCCAAGACTGAACGCCTCTCTGATCATTTGTCTTGATTTTACAAACTCCGGGCTAACATCTGCGATGCTTACAAATGATAGCATTGCTTTGCTCTTCTCCCATCTCTTTGCACTGTCTTTTGTTTCAAAAACCCGCCTTACTAACATATTGTATCTATTATCTATTGTACGTCCAATCCCATCCTGCAAACTTCGTTTCAGAGTACGTACTTCTGATTCAACTTCAAGTATTTTATTTATATCAGCATCGACTGCTGTTGCTTTGAATATATCAGTAGGCTGCATCTCAATAAGGTACCTAATCTCATCACTATCTCCTTTAGCACTTGAAATAGCCTTCATAGTCCGGCCTATATTTGCAATGGTGGAATGATATTTTCTAAGATGGCGTGAGTGCCCTTTGAGATCTGCTGTCAGGCTTGTTAGTTTATTCTCAAGTTCTTTGTATGCTTCCATCTTTTCTTTGATTTTGTCAAGCTCACTGGCATTTTCTATCAATTCCCTTTTCTTTTCCCCAATCTTCTCCTTAAAACCAAGGTGAGATAAAATAACCTGCTCGATATTTGTTTTTCTGCGTCTTGCCGGATCATGCAAACATCCGTCTAACTCCAGAAGCAGGTTTGATTCCGCATCCGGATAGCTATCCCTAACTTCCTCTACTATTTTTTTAGTTGTGTTATCAACCCTTTCATGAACCTTATGATCTATGTTATAGCCATATACAACGCTGATACGATTACCACCGACATCGAACACATGATTGTTGTTCAACTCCACCTTCTTTCGAATGTATCTGTTTTCAGCTTCTCTTTTCTCTTTTAGTCGATCAGTTGGTAATACCGCTCCCAGCATTTTATCAATAATAGGAATTTTTAATCCGGATTTAATATATGCTTTTTTTAGCTCCTTAAGATCATTCAAACTTCGTTTAATTAACCCGGCATCTTCATAGGTCAATCTTGCTGTATTCAGTTTTTGCTCTATGGTGTGAAGAGTATCCTCAATATTATGTGTTGACTCTGCGTCCACACTACTAATTCTATGATGTGAGTTTATTCTATTCACAAACTCACTCAATTCGCTATTAAGATTCTTGAGATTACTCTTCAGCATTTCACCAAGTTCGTCAATAGAATTAAGGTATTCTATGTTATCTTTTGCATCCTCATACCACTTTTGATTTTCGCCTGTTACCTGTCTTTTTATTTTTTCTTCATATTCTTTAATCTGGTTCTCCAGCGATTTTATATCATTATTCAAACGTTTATTTTGATCACTTAGAAGATCGGTTTCTTTTCTGACCTGGTTTAATTTCCTGCCAAGGCTGCTTTCATCAGCTCTAACAATATTTTTAAGCGTATCCTTGATGATACTGTTATGAACGTTGTTAATCCTTCCAAGAACATTTTTCATTCTTTCGATCATTTCAATATCATTTACCATGATCTTACAAAGGTCAGAATCTATATCGTCCCTGAAACCTTCAGTAAGTGACATGGTGTCTACTTCTGACTTGATGCTTGAAATCCACTGTTCGATATCATCCGAAACGGAACCTCTTATCCCATCATCAACTGCTTTTTTTAAGTTTTTCACACTGTTATACTCAAGTTCTTTGAAGAAATCATGCTCAAGTACCATCTTAAAGTTAGAAAACCTGTCTTCTATGAATGATCTGTCTTCATCCTGAAGCGTTCTCCTCTCTCCGGAAGATCCTTCATTAGTATATTTTTCAATAAATTTTTCAATCGTAGTATATAATCTCCCCTCGGTTGCAAGCGATGTTTTTTTATCCTGAAAAGTTTCTATAATTTCATCTTTAATATGTTTGATCGATTCTACATTATAACGTACTAACTGGGGACTGGCTATAACAAACGGTGCAAAATTGGGGAGGTCTTCAAAAAGTGACTGTGCCGGATTATTATAATGCGATATTAATGTATATGCGAACGTCTCATCAAACTGTTTTAATAGTATTTCATGTTCATGGGATGCTCTCTGTTTTCCAGGATACTGTGTAACCTCCATTGGCACAAGCACGATATCTTTGAATGGTGTGTCCCGGTTCAAACTTGCATATTCCAATTCACTGAGCATAGCAAAACTATTTGCTTTTTCATCAATACTCTCTCGTAATGTGGATAAAACTCCAAAAAGGGTAATGTTTGACGTTGGTTGAATGTTTTTGAGTTTTTTTGCCAAATCAAAAGCCATCCCGGAACCGGTTCCACCACCCAATCCAACAATAATAGCTATCTTTGTAGAAGTAAGTAAATCAATATCAAAAAGTCTTCCAGCGAGCGCCTTATAATATATCGCCTTTCCAACCGCTCTTTTTCTGTAGACTCCCTTCGAAAAATTCAACTCTGAGAAGTTTTCATAACTCATAACCTTTGCAAGCCAATCTTCACCAAGTTGATCATCATTGATCCACCATACTGATGCCCCGGTACTCTGCTTTATATCGTCTCCAATTCCAACAAGATCAAAAGGACTTTGTAAGACCATCTCCTTTGTGATTAACTTATACTCAATGTCAATTCTACCAAGCTCTTTATCTGTACTGCTTATCTCAGAACTATATTCTTCTTCTATTTTACTGATCGTTTTTTTTATTTGTTCGATTTTTGTTCGGTCATAGTTCTCTTCATCAATAGCAGTATCCACAATGGTAACATTAATCATGCTGCGGCTAAACTTGGGTCGAAGTATCTCCCGAAGAACCCATTCGGTCTCAAGCATTGTATAAACAAGTTCCTTTCCGGCACCGCCTATAGCAAATATGCGTCCTGGAAACTTTATATCTGTTTCAGTCATTACCTCACCTCTCGATCACTTAATGATGATCCACGCAGATAGCCAATAATAAAACTCACGAGAATCAAAAATATAAAAATCGCATTTAACCAGATACTGTTTTTAATTTTTATTATTCCAAGCAGAAGAAGGTGATTTGAATATTTAATATTACTCATCTGTGAAGCGAGATTTTGGGCATCGGTGACCATCCCACGATCGAATAATTTTCTTACCTCCTGTTTCATGTAATCAAGCTCCTCCCATCTAATTTGCTGCATGGTTTCATCGAACTTCTCTTTCTTATAGATCACCAATTCAAAGAGTTTAACGTCAACAACCTTTCCATTGGCATCAACTTCATAAAGTTTCAGTTTGCCCTTCTGAAATTTGGTGATCACCACATCAGTTGGTTCGCATTTTATAAGGCTTTCACCACCCGGAGCCTTGCCAGCAATAGAAATACGAATACTATCTTTTCGCGGTAGTGAAGATAAATTCAAGGCGATGTTTTGTTTATACCTATCCCGACTATTTACATACTTATTTAATTCACCGAAGTCATATATTGGTTGATCGTCAGATATAAGCAATAAATTCGTCTCCAAATTAAAATATTTGGTATCTTCATAACGATAATCGCTAACTTCAATGGTAAAGTTAATCTGCTCGCCTTCATGAAGCTTTTCAGGCAAGCTTCCGGACACGACTTCTACCTGCGAAGCATAAGAATTTGGAATCTGGCAGAGAATTAGTAGTAGCGATAGTACAAAAAGTGATAATACAAAAATGACAGAAGCACGTCTCATTTGTATAACTTCTTAAACTGTATAATACATAAATGTTGTGCAGGATAGATAATTTTTTCAGTGAGGCTGTCAAATTACCCTGTGAATTTTGTGTTTCTAATTTGACGGATCTCTCTGTTCTATTGAGGTTTCTTTGGTTTTGTCATGGGAAGGCGTGTTGTTAGAGAAACCACAAATAACGATCTACCTGAACTGTATCATTTTCCAGCGCATGATCCACTGGGCGGTGTGGGGGTGCAGATTCGAGGATGGGGAGTGATTCTCACTCACCCAATCGCCTTTTTTACCATCTCCCGAATCTGCCGCTGATCTGCTCCGAGGGACGCAGGATCGCGGTTGAGAAGCCAGATGAGATCGTTTTCGAGAACCATTCCGGCACTGGCAGGATCGCTCGTATCACGAAGGGTGCAAAAAAGATTCCATGCTGAGATGGATGTGCCAGAATGCTCATTCCCAAGTATCCGTCGTCTTGTCTCAAGCACCTCTTCCCCA
>CAJHIS010000028.1 GCA_905067555.1 Candidatus Argoarchaeum ethanivorans | reverse complement strand
CCATTCTTCTCTACCAGATGCTTGAATTTAAAATGAAAGCGGGACGCTTTAATATCCAGTTCACAACCTTTTTAAACAGATGCATCTATAAAAGAGCATGTATGGGTAATGATGAATCTTCTCAGTTCATGTTCTGGGATTGTGTGCAGTTAATAGAGCTCACCAATCGAAAAGCAACAGACCTTCATGATCTGTTGGAAGGTATAAAAGAAGTGCCCCCCAATTCCATATTCCTGCACATGCACCAGTCTTTTTTAAAATATCATTTTGTTCATCCGGAGTACAATAATGATTTCTCAGAATGGTTATCACGTAAGCTTGGAGATGATATATTAGCTGAAAAACTCTCGGAACTCGATCCGTTCGAGTACACAAGCATTGAAGACCTTAGAAAGACGATGATACAAATCCTGGAGGAACACACCTGCAATGGATTAGCCTGTGGAAAAGTTGCCAAAGGCGATGAGTTCTATTTTGACCAGTCAATAACACTTGAAACACTTACTGATATTAAAGCAGGAAATCTTGTTGAATTCAAGGAGTGCCTGGAGAAGATTCCACTCAGTTCTATTTATTATCATATCTTTGAAGCACGACTCCGACTTGAGAAAAAAAGTGACGACTTCTCATACTGGATAGAAGATAGTCTCGGACTCCCAGAGCTTGCACAAAAGATACAACAGATGGATCCTTATGTGCTCAGTCTTGAAGATATTCGAAAAGAATTGATAAATCTGGCAGACTCTTATGTATCATAACAATCACAATAAAACAATAGATGACTACGAACCAATCGTCGGGGCAAACGTAATAGATCAGCTTCGAAGGCTTGCAGACAAGCTCAGTGGAGCAAGAGTACTGCATGTAAACTCCACCTCAAAAGGTGGTGGTGTCGCTGAGATTCTTGGCTGGATGGTTCCGATACTCCGGAATCTCGGCATCGATTCGAGGTGGCAGGTGATAAAAGGTGATGAAAGTTTTTTCAATGTCACAAAGAATTTTCATAATGCTTTGCAGGGCGTGCATTACGAGATTAGCCAGGAAGCAGAAAAAGTATACAAGAAGCACAATGAAGAAAACGCTTCTTCGATGAATCTTGATTCTGATTATGTATTTATCCATGACCCACAGCCAGCACCATTGATAGAGTACAAAACTGATGGGATATGGATATGGAGGTGCCACATAGATATCTCAAAGCCTTATCCGCCAGTTTGGAATTTCTTAAAAGGGTATGTCACCAGATACAATGCATCGATTTTCTCAATGCCACAGTTTGCCCAGAACCTGCCAATACCTCAGTACCTTGTACCACCTTCTATCGACCCTCTGAGTGAAAAAAACAAGCAGCTTACAAAGGAAGAGATAGCAAGAGAAATTGACAGGCTGAAAATCACCCATGATAAACCAATACTTCTCCAGGTATCCCGCTTTGATCGTTTTAAAGATCCAATTGGTGTTATCAAAGCATATAAGCTGGTGAAAAAACACGAGGATTGCATACTGGTTCTTGCGGGAAGTGAAGCTACTGACGATCCTGAAGGTCCTGCTGTTTTGCAGGAAGTTGAAAAATATGCAGCAGAGGACACTGACATACACATTCTACTGCTTCCGCCATTCAGCGACCTTCAGATCAATGCGCTTCAAAGAGAAGCTGACATTGTCATCCAGAAATCATTGAAAGAAGGCTTTGGTCTTACTGTGACCGAGGGGATGTGGAAGGGAAAGCCAGTGATAGGGGGTGCAGTTGGCGGCATATCCATGCAGATAAAAAACGGTGTGAATGGGTATCTTATAAATTCCATTGAAGGCACTGCCTACCGGGCACGGCAGTTACTCCATCACCCGGACATTGCAGCAAACATGGGATACTATGCCCAGGAGTATGTTCGACACAACTTCCTGCTCACACGACACATAAGAGATTATCTCTCGATAATGATTGCAACACAGCATCCAAACGAAACATACATACAGGTGTGAAGGAAGTTGCAACACAGCGATAAACAACAACCATAAAATAACAAGATTTATCTCTGCACACGAAGTGTACAGATAACTAGAGGTATTTAGAGAGTGCTATGAATATGCTTATGAATACAGAGGGCAAATCTGCAGTGCACCTTGCACGAGAATCCATTGAAGCGCATCTTGCTGGTATGCCAGACCCACGCATACCGGATGATGCCATATTTCAACAACAAAGAGGTGTGTTTGTTACTCTCAACACCATAAAACACGAACTGCGCGGTTGCATCGGGGTGCCATATCCAGTTATGTCTCTTGCAGATGCCATACTAAACTCCTCGAAGGATGCAGCCACTAAAGACCCACGATTTTCACCAATTTCAACAAAAGAATTGCAAAAGATAGTGATAGAGGTTACGATTCTTACAACCCCGGAAAAGCTTGAGGGAAAACCGACTGAACTGCTGGAGAAGATTAAGATTGGAAGGGACGGGTTGATCGTCAAGTATGGGCATTACCAGGGGCTTCTCCTTCCACAGGTAGCAACAGAATACAATTTTACTACAAAAGAATTCCTATCACAGACCTGCCTGAAAGCTGGGCTGCCTTCCAACTGTTGGCTTACAGGTGCTGAAATATATGCTTTTAAAGGGCAAATATTTGGGGAGCTAACACCGGGAGGCAGCGTGCAGGAAAAATGATTGGAAAGTGTAAGGTAAAATAAATCAGGCAGTTATATTTAGACCTCTGTTATCCCTTATACTGGCTCTGGGTAGTTTCTATGATTCGCTTAGCGGTTTTTATGCCAATTCCTTCAACTCCAATAAGTTCTTCTTCACTGGCCGTTGTAATAGCTTTGATCTGTTTGAAGTGATTAAGAAGTTTCGCTGCTGCGACTGGTCCTATATTAGAAATAGCTGCTATCACGTATTCCTGCTGTTCTTTTAACGTCTGGCTTGTTTTTTTGCCGTGCAGCTTTGGGATTCGCTTCTTATTTTCCTGTTCTCTTCTTGCCATCGTATAAATAATAGCTGCGGTTTCTTCTTCATTATCTGTTGGAATAATTGATATGTTAAAGTCCACGACAATGCTTGCAAGGATACCCCGAATAGCGTTTGGGTGAATGCGTCTTTGTGTGTAGAGGTCTCTTCCTTCAAGTATGATGATTGGACGCTCATAGTTTCTGGATAAATCGCCAAGCTGTGCAAACAGGTCGCGCCCTTCTTCTATAAAAGTTGATAGAAGGTCTGCAGTGGTTTTTCTCTCGACACACACTCGATCGCTTAGAACATAGTCTCCAACTTCGAGTGTGTGCAGTATTATGCAAGCACCGAGTTTTTCAAGTTCTCTTGCGACAGTAGAACGTATTTCCCGCTGGTCAATGTATATCTGCGGTACTATCAGGTCTTTGGAGGCGGTAAAATCAAGAAGTTGTCTCTGTGGTGGGTTTTTCATATCTACCATGTTTATGACAGGTAAATTGTCCTGCTGAAGAGCGATTGCTTCTGCATCCAGTGATTGTGGTTTGATACTGATATTTTTAAGATCGCGTCTGAATTCTTCTATCATCTTCCGCATCTGTTTCTCTTTGTGAACGCTGCTCCAGTAGTAAGCCTCGTCCCGACTGCCACGTGCAGCAAGGACTGTGATGCGTCCCTCGTGTTTTCTGCCTGTGCGTCCCTTTCGCTGGATGCTTCGAATCTCTGACGGTACTGGCTCGTAGAACACTACAAGGTCTGTCGCAGGTATGTCAAGCCCCTCTTCTGCAACAGATGTTGCTACAAGCGTGTTATACTCTCCTTTTTTAAAGTCCTTGATGATTGCTACTTGCTGTTTCTGGGTTAGCCCGTTATCTTTGTATTTATTCGCTTGTCCAACAAATCTTACTGCTTTTATTCCTTCGATTTCATTTAATGCGTTTGTTACCAGTTCTGAAGTGTCTCGATAATTGGTAAACACAATGATACGTGAGTCAGGGTTGCGGGAGAGTTCTTCATGTACAACTTCCTCTACCATTTTTATTTTTGGATACGATATATCTATATTTTCCAGTTCATGTATCGCCTTTAGCACACGAACATCCTCCATCAATCGCTTGGAGGCTTTGCTGCCACCTCTCGAGTTTGCTTCGTGCTCCAGGCGTTTGAAGTATTTCAAGAGTGCATCTGGTCCTTGTGTCTCAGCGAGTTCGATTGCATGGCTGATCTTGAAGACCTCTGCAACCAGGGATACTGATTGATAGATTTGCTGGTTTGGAAAGCTTCGAATTTGCCCCTGGAGTCGTTTTTGTAGTTCAAGCAGTTCGGTTTTAGTAAGTCTCTTTTGTCGTGGCAT
The DNA here is from genome assembly GCA_905067555.1 of Candidatus Argoarchaeum ethanivorans. Lineage (GTDB taxonomy): Archaea > Halobacteriota > Methanosarcinia > Methanosarcinales > EX4572-44 > Argoarchaeum > Argoarchaeum ethanivorans_C. The sequence continues at coordinate 11,938 of CAJHIS010000028.1, read as the reverse complement.
GATTGTTCCAAGCTCTGCAAGCTTTTTTACTTTTTCATCCATTACAGCAGTGAGCAGTTTATTTAACCCCTTTAATTCCACTGGAATGTTCACGATTTTCCATTGTATTTCTCTCTCGAATACGTATGGCTGGATATCGGCATCATACTCATCACGCAGTTCAATATTAGTAAGATTGAGATTGCTGCACACATCAGTTATCTTTTCAACAGTACTCCCGGGACTTGCAGTAATACCAAGTACGAGTGGATCTGCTGCCTCTTTGAAATAACGCTCTGCAATATACACATAAGCGTAGTTGCCAACCGCCCTGTGCGATTCATCAAAAGTGATGTGAGCTACATTATCGATGTTTATGCGCCGCGATAGCAGGTCATTTTCAATCACCTGCGGGGTTGATACAATAATTTTTGCACCGTTCCACATCTCCATCCTCTTTGCTGGTGGGATACTCCCGGTAAAAGTAACGATCTGTTCTTCTGATAAGTTCAACACACTTTTAAAGAAAGCTGCGTGCTGTTCCACCAGTGGCTTTGTTGGAGACAGCACCAGTATTTTACCTTTTCTAAGACGCTGTACTATAACCAAGAGCGCTACAATGGTCTTACCGAGCCCTGTTGGAAGCACCACCAGGCTGGACTCTTTTAAAGCTGCTGCTGCGAGATTGAGTTGATATACACGCTTTTCCACAGTACCTGATTTTACTAATGGGTGTACAATGTATTCCATAGATATTGATAGCTACAACATGAATAACACTATATGAATTCATCGAGACACCGGGCTGCCACATTAGGAAACTCACAAATGATGATTTTCAAAAACTTCAAAACAGTGTCAACACCAGATGACATGATAGTCTTCCATATAGAGCCACTTTTTATTCGTATCTTTCATTTTTCCCCTCTGTGTTAATCTTGTGAACTCTCGTGGTTTTTTTGCATCAGCTCGAAACACGTGCAAAAAAAAGAAGATAGAGGAAACTATAGAGCTTCCTCACCCTCTTCTCCTGTTCGAATCCGTACCGTGCGTTCAACTGTTAACACGAAGATCTTACCATCCCCGATATTATCAGTTACAGCCGTATCACGGATTATCTTTACTACCTGTTCTACGTCTTTTTCAAATACCACGACCTCAATCTTGGTCTTTGGCAGAAGATCAACACAGTACTCTCGTCCACGCCACTGCTGGACAAGTCCTCTCTGCCGTCCGCGCCCTCTTACCTCGGTTATGGTCATGCTCACAAATCCAGCCTCATCCAGTGCGGATTTTACTTCCTCTAATTTTGTCGGTCGTATGATTGCCTCTATTTTTCTCATTTCACTCATCTTGTTCACCTCACTCGGTTATGTATTCCGGGTATGCCCGTATTCCATGTTCTGTGATATCTAATCCGGCAACTTCATCTGCCTCTGAGACTCGAAGCCCGATGATTATATCAATCAGCTTAAACACGATGAAACCAGCGACAAATGCCCAGATAATACTTGCGAGTGCTCCAACAACCTGAACAGCGAACTGATTCACGCCGCCGTACAACAAACCTGGTGCGCCTGCTGCATAAACAGCACCCTCAAGTATCCCGTTGCCCATGCCGACTGAGAAAATCCCAACCGCTAAAAGACCCCATGTACCACAGTAGCCATGTACTGCGATCGCACCAACCGGATCATCGACCTTCAGGACTGCCTCATTAAACATTACGCCAGCATAGACGATTATGCCTGCGACAATACCAATCACAATCGCTGCCCAGTTCTCAACTGAACCGCATGGTGCTGTGATTGCGACAAGTCCTGCAAGAACACCGTTTGCAGTAAGCGATGGATCAGGCTTTCCTGTTTTTAGCCATGTAATGATCATCGCTGCTGCTGCCGCTGCTGCCGCTGCAAGGAATGTATTCACCACGACGAGATTTATATAAGCATCGTTTCCGTCGAGCGTCGAGCCGCAGTTGAAACCAAGCCAGCCGAGCCACAGAAGCAGTACTCCAAGAAATCCAAACGTGATGTTGTGACCGGGAATTGCGAGAGGTTTGCCGTTTTTGAACTTGCCAAGTCTCGGACCAAGGATGATTACACCGGCAAGTGCTGCATATCCGCCGATCGAGTGCACAACGCCGCTACCTGCAAAGTCATGGAAACTTGCACCGCACGTCTGCACAACCCAAGCTCCACTTCCTGTAAGAAGCGCAAGATCTGCACCAGACCACACCCAATGCCCATAAACCGGGTAGATGATTGCAACAAGTATCGTGGTGAAGACAAGGTATGCTTTGAATTTGGTTCGCTCTGCCATAGCACCTGATACGATGGTTGCACCTGTTGCTGCAAACACCATCTGGAAGAACCATCCATTCCAGATCGAATTGTCAGCACCGCTCAAAGCGAACTGGCTGAACCCAATGACTCCTGCAATATCATCACCGTACATGATTGCCCAGCCAACAAGCCAGTAAATCAAAACGCCGATGCAGACAGTCATCATGTTTTTCATAAGGATGTTTGCAGTGTTTTTTGCACGAGTGAATCCGGCTTCAACAAGTGAGAAACCGGCGTGCATCAAGAAGACCAGTCCACCACAGAGCACCAACCAGACAAAGGTTAGAGATATCTGTAGATTTTCGATTGCCTCCCCGGTTTCTTCTGCTGCTACTGCTGGCAAAACCAGCAGCGATAGTGCAAACAGAATAACCAGAATTTTTCGTAAGTTTGTTTCGTTTGTTTTATTATTTAATCTCATTTTTGATGTATCCTCCATCAATCATGCCTTACAAGGCATACGGCTATTCGCTATATACTTAATACTATTTAAGTATTGTGCTTAGGGCAGTATCTCCGAATCCACGAGAATTCACAAAAATAGCGAGAACACGCACATTGAGACCCTTTTTTCGTTCCAAGAAGAAAACTACTGTAAGGTGGATATAATTGCAATCGAACCCTTGCATGTTACTCCAATAGTCTAACAACGCAATAGCCCCTGTTGGCTATCCGTTCTCCTCACAGATTTCTCTTTTAGCCAGTGCAACCCGTTCGCCACCTATCTCGTATATCTCTATCAAGACTTTCATGTCATCTGATGTTGACACTGTTTTGAAGTTATTGTTGATTTGAGTCCCGCAGACGCTGCACAGGGTTTGGATATAATGGGGACCAACATTTCAACCGTAACACCGCACAATGCGACGGTCCTGCTGCGCAACAATATTTAAATATAGCATTATGTAATATATTAAACTACAAACTTATAGTCAAGAGGCTTGAAAATGATCACATTATCTAAAAATGAATTTTTTAATAAGATGAATAAAAAAAATGGTCTCGTGCAGATTGCTACTCTTCTTGACACAAAGCTTGTCCCCTCAGAGGTTTATGCCATTTTAAAAGCGCATGATTCAACTGGCTATTCATATTTGCTTGAGTCGGTTGAAAAGGAGAAAAGACATGCAAGATTTTCTTTTGTTGGAGCAAACCCTCTTGCAGTAATCACAATCAAAAATCGGAAGATTGTGATTGAATTTTTCATCAAGACTGCTCTAATTGATGATGTTAAAGCGAGTGTGGGACAGGTATGTGAAAAAATTACCTGCTCAAATAATACGATTATAGGTGATATTGCTGATGAATATGACGTGTTTGATGCTCTTCGTGCAGCAATATTGATAGACAAGATAGTGCACGAGGATATGGTTTTTTCTCGCCAGGTATTCTCTGGCGGAGCTATTGGCTTTGTTGCTTACGACTGTGTGTACGATTCCCACATAGACCTTCAGCCATTTGATTCCAAAACTCCGGATGCCCAGTTTGTGCTTACAACAAAAACAATACTTTTTGACCACCTGACAAAAAAAACACATCTGATATTCACCGAACACATCACAGAAGATTCAAATCTAAAAGCAATATATGAAAACATCGTCTTTGAAGTATCAAACACTGAGCATTTACTCTCCAAGACTCAAAGCATTCCGGAGTCTGTTTCACATCACAATGTTCATGTCGTTGGCTGCACTGCTGATAAAGTGGGTTTTGAACAGATGGTAGAGCGTGCAAAGCAGCACATTATTGACGGCGATATTCTACAGGTTGTACCATCACGGCGCTATGAACTTGAAACACAACAGAGTGCTTATCAGTTGTATCAACAACTCCGAAAGGTGAATCCAAGCCCGTACATGTACCTGTTTGAGTTTAAAGACACAGCTATTATCGGTGCAAGTCCCGAGACTCTTCTTTCAGTACATAATCGAAAGGTTGTCACAAACCCCATTGCTGGCACATGCCCAAGAGGCAGCACACCTGAAGAAGACAGTGTTTTTGCTAAGCAGATGCTCTCGAGTGAAAAGGAGAGGGCTGAACACGTGATGCTGGTTGATCTTGGACGTAATGATGTGCGTGCTGTATGCAAGTCTAATAGTGTAATAGTGGAAGATTTTATGTCAGTTCTCAAATACTCTCATGTGCAGCATATCGAAAGCACCGTTACAGGGATGCTTCGAGAAGAGTGCGATGCGTTTGATGCCACGCGGGAGATTTTTCCAGCCGGAACACTGAGTGGTGCCCCAAAGATTCGGGCAATGGAAATCATCCATGATCTGGAGATGGCTCCGCGTGGAATCTATGGCGGCGGCGCTGGCTATTACTGTTTTAATGGTGATGCGGATTTTGCTATTGTAATTCGGACGATGATACAACAGGGCAGCAAGATATATGTGCAGGCTGGTGCTGGAATTGTAGCTGATTCTGACCCCCTCTATGAATACAATGAGACTGAACGCAAGATGGCTGCAATGATGCAAACAGTACTTAAAGGCGATTCTACATGAAGGTGCTGTTTATCAACAATAAAGATTCTTTTGTATGGAACCTCGTGGATTACGTATCAAAATTCGAACCAGATACGATAGTAGCTCCTAATACAATCACTATAGAAAAAGTAATGGAAATATCGCCTGATGCAATTGTTATCTCACCAGGACCTGGCAATCCTTCCAACAATCGAGATATTGGTAATTGTATCGAAATAATCAGGTATTTCACTGATATTCCGCAGCTTGGAGTTTGTCTTGGTCACCAGGCAATTGCAGTAGCTTTTGGCGGCAAAGTTAGCCATTCACCAGATGGTCCGATTCATGGCAAAACTGCCAACATATACCATGATGGCAGACGCATCTATAAAGGAATTGAGAATCCGTTTGAGGCCGCACGCTATCACTCACTTGCTATTACTCTTCTTCCGGCAGAGTTTGTAGTTACTGCAAAGACTGAAAGTGGCTTGATTATGGGAATTCGCCACAACAAGTATCCTATAGAGGGTGTGCAATTTCATCCGGAATCTGTGCTCACACCAGCAGGTCTCAAGATTATTTTTAATTTTTTGAACGTGTAGGAACTCGATTGCTAGCGCAATCGAGAGTTATATATTATCTCTGCAAAGCGCAAGCTTTGCAGCTACTCAACAGTAACACACTTTGCAAGATTTCTTGGCTTATCGATTTCGCATCCCCTGCAGTCTGCAACATAGTATGCAAACAACTGAAGCACAACCGAGGAGAGTACAGGTGAGATCCATGGGTTGGCATCAGGTATACGAAGCACACGATCCACATACTTTTTTATCTCGGTATCGCTTTCATTCGCGATGCCAATAACAGTAGCGCTTCTTGCTTTTATTTCCTTGATGTTACCAAGCATCTTTTCGTATGTCACACCTTCTGTTGCAATCGCTACTACTGGAATTCCATCGTAGATTAATGCAAGCGGCCCATGCTTTAATTCGCCTGCAGGAAAGCCCTCTGCTTTAATGTATGAGATCTCTTTTAATTTCAGGGCACCTTCAAGAGCAATCGGATAGTTTGCGCCCCTTCCCATAAATAAAAACTGGTCAGAATCGGCAAAGGCCCGAGCGCATTCCTTGATGTGGTGTGCTTCGTTTAATACTCGCTGGATATTACCGCTCATCTGCTTTAATTCATAAACAAAGTCATTTACATCTGCTGTTGACATCTCTTTTCTTGCTCTTCCAAGTTGCACTGCTAATAGAAGCAGTACAGCAAGCTGAGAGGTAAACGATTTGGTAGCAGCAACCCCGATTTCAGGCCCTGCTCTTGTGAAGAGATAGTTAGACTCCCTTGTGATGCTGCTTCCAGGTACATTAACGATACCAAACTTCTGGCTTTTTTCAAGGTTAACTTCTCTCATTGCTGCAAGGGTGTCTGCGGTCTCTCCCGATTGGGTAATCGCTATCACCAGATCACTGGAATCAACAATCGGATTGATGTACCTGAATTCAGACGCAATCTCAACATTCACAGGGATACGAGCAAACCGCTCAATCACATATCTTCCAAACAGTCCTGCATGGTATGAGGTTCCGCATGCTGTGATAATGATTCGCCTTGCATCTGGCACTGCAAACTCAAGATTAACTCCTTCCGAGGACATTCTTCCTGAAAATGTTTCCCTGATAACGTCTGGTTGTTCAAAGATCTCTTTTAGCATGAAGTGTGCATACCCGCTTTTTTCTGCGGATTCAGCATCCCATTCAATCGTTTCGATGTTTTTATCAACCGTTTTTCCATTGAGTGTTGTAATCTTCACCCCATCCCGACTGATTACTGCAAGCTCCCCGTCATTCAAAAAAATTACATTTTTTGTATATTTCAGGATACCAGAAACATCAGATGCAATAAAAAAATCAGTCTCACCGAGTCCAAGAACAAGAGGGCTATCCTTTCTTGCTACTACGATTTTATCAGGATCATTGGAGCTTATTGCAGCAAGTGCATACGATCCGCGAACCATTGATAGTGCATATCTAACGGTTGATTCAAGGTCGTTATTATAATACTCCTCAATCAAGTGTGGAAGCACCTCTGTGTCTGTTTCAGATCTAAATTTGTGTCCTGAATTAATCAACTTGTCCTTGATTTCCATATAGTTTTCAATGATTCCATTATGGACAACAGCGATCTTGTCAGTATCGCAACAGTGCGGATGCGCATTTTCAGATGATGGCTTTCCATGTGTTGCCCACCTGGTATGACCAATACCGCTGCACCCTTTAAGAGCTGGAGTGCCTGATATCAGATCGTTAACACTCCCCTTTGTCTTGAACACCTGAATGCTCTCGTTCATAACGGCAATACCAGCAGAATCATATCCACGATATTCTAATCTCTTCAGAAGATCGAAAAGAACCGGCTGTGCGGAACTGGAACCAAGATAACCCACAATGCCACACATCTACTGCATCACCAGTGAGTGGTTTGGTATCTGCTTCCTGACGACAGTACCTGTTTCAATCCTGCACTCTGTTCCAACCAGCGTTCCTGCCATCATAGAAACATTGCCTCCGATAATATTACTATCTCCAAGTATGGTACCAAACTCGTCTGCACGATACAGGTTTCCACCAAGTTCTATCAACAGGTTCTTCCCGGTATCTGTAGTGAAATGACTGCCGATGATATTGTTTTCTGCGATGATGGAATTCTTTATGGTGCTCTGCGAACCGATGTAGACATTATCAAAGATTACGCTGTTTCTAATATATGTGAACGGCTCGATGGTGACATTATTTCCAATGGATGTGGATGGAGCAATGACCACGTTTGCACCGATATCACAGTTTTTTCCTATGACGACAGGCCCTGTAATATAGGAACCTTCTCTAATGATTGAATTACTGCCGACCTTTACCTGGCCTTTGGTTGTGCCGTGTATTGTTCCATTTACCGACCTTGAAACATCCTCAAGAATTCGTGCATTTACATCAAGCAAGTCCCATGAATGTGCAACATCCATCCATGTGTGATTTGTTTTGTATGCATGCACATTGTAGCCTTCATCAACCATGTTCTGTATCGAGTCTGTGATCCCGAACTCACCAAGATTTGACTGAAGCGTCTCCCTGATTGCACCAAAAATATCTGGGTTTAGTATATAAATTCCAGTATTGATATTGCTAACCTTTTTTAGTTTCTGCCCCTCAACAATTCTTTTCACTTTTGTATTCGTTTCTTCAACGATTGCATATTCGGTGGTATTGGCACTTGCTACTGTCAGGATCGATATGCCGCCTTCATGTCTTTTAATGAGGTCTGTGATTGTCTTTGCACTGACAAGATTATCCCCGTTTAACACGAGAAATTCATCATCGACTAAATCTTTTACCTGATCTATTGCATGGGCTGTACCAAGTTGTTGTTTTTGCTCTACATATTCAATATTCAGATCAAAATCTTTCCCATTACCAAAATAGTTCATGATGCGCTCTTTTGCATACCCTACAACGATGATAATATCGACAATTCCATTGCCATAAAGTGCACGAACCGCATACTCAATCACTGGTTTGTTTGCGATTGGCAGCATCACCTTTGATCTTGTAAATGTCAGTGGCCTGCATCTGGTTCCTTCTCCTGCAGCAAGAATAATCGCTTTCATCAGTAATTCCTTTTATTTATGATCACACATTTGTTATGAACTACTCCCAATTGAAAGGAGGTTTTACCATTCTTTTTTAGCGTATAGGAAAGCATGAATAATGCCATCTGAAGGATATTTTTGAGTTGACTTTTTTCAGATTGGGATGATTATTTTTCAGTTCCGGTAATGCTGTTTGTAAATCCACCGACAGACATCCATAACAAATATAACAAATAACAGAGACTGCTCTTGTTTGGATGCTGGACACAGTCTGTATTTATACACCGTCTGCATTTCTCTTAGCTTTCTATCTTTTTTAAAAACTGCACAACTTCGTTGTGCAGAGTCATGTATCGGATTTCAATAGCAGGAAAATGTTGTTGCATTTATACTTTCCTATACGTTAAATAATTGTTAGGAAATTTTTTAGAGTTTTGTTTTATTTCACAGGATGTGATTGTTTTTATAACGTTCAAATACTTCTGTTGAGTAACTATATTAGGCTTTCGGTGCAGCGAGACTGTCACGCCATGGTGTTCACCAGAAGAATGGTTCTCTTGCATACTATAATAAACTATCGTAAATTGGGACACTACCGAAAATTAACCCTCTTCCAGACTGGTACTGGTGCCTCAAATATAGACCTTACAACTTGTACAATAAACATCAACAAAACCCCCTGTCGAGAAATTCGGTGAAGCTGAAACTCTGGCTGAAGTAAAAAAGTGTCTTGAAACGTGTGTGCCTGAAATCGTGGGAACGATCACTAAAGGTGTTGAGGTTACTCTTGATAAAGACGAACTTTTTCTGGTGGGCGCTGTTAAGGAAAAGGTAGAACAGTACAGAAAAACAAAAAACGAGTTGTTGAAGGATTCAGGAATTTTAATTACTCTTGGCAATGATGCATATTACCTTGGGTAGATGGATAATGCACCCGAATACCTTTCTACGCAAGCATTCGAGCATGTTTGACCAGATGCCCGATTTCCGGAAGAATGAGCCTTGTTAAGGCAATACGCACTCCATCGGGTGAGCCAGGCAGGCAGAATACGATAACATCCTTGTTAATTGTGCCTGCTGCTGCACGGCTTAACATTGCAGCAGTGCCTATATCTTCTCTGCTCAATTCTCTAAAAAACTCGCCAAATCCTGGTATTTCACGAATAAAAAGCGGGGATACTGCTTCTATTGTAACATCCATTGGCGATATGCCAGTCCCACCACTGATAATTATTGCATCAACCTGCTTTTGAACCCTTTCAACTGCATCTATGATTTTGTTTAACTGATCAGGCACAAGAAGATAGGACCAAACCGCATGCTCTGCCTCTTCAACCAGTTCTATCATAAGTTTGCCTGAGCCGTCTTCAGTGTCACCGGGATTCAAAGCTCTCGTGTTTTTTTCATACCTTGAAGTGCTGACTGTTATTATTGCAAATTTTAGATGCATTGGTGTGTGTTTTTTATGTTCTGCTGACGACATGTTCTTTTTTACATTCCAAGTTTTTTCATCATTTTTTGGACATTAAAATTACCACCACGTAAACCTTTCATAGCTTTCTGCATGGTGCGGTGGTATTTTATTAGCTCACGCACCACATCAATATCGTTTCCGGAACCGTGTGCAATGCGAAACATTCGTGAGCTGTTGATGATTCGTGGATCTTCAAGCTCTCCGTCGTTCATAGAATCCATGACCACTTTGTATTTGTCAAGACGGTCTGTTGTTACCTTGTACATATCGTCTGAGACTTTAAGTCCGAGTTTCCCCATGGGCAGCATCTGCATCACGTTTTTAAGTGGCCCAAGCTTGTTAATAGCTTTAAGCTGTTTGTACATATCCTTTAGTGTAAACTTGCCCTGCATCATGTCTTCAATATTAAACTCTTCTTCATCGATGGATTCTTCTGCTTTTTCAATCAGAGTCTTGATATCTCCCATACCAAGCAGGCGTGATATGAATCGGTCTGGCTCGAACTTCTCAAGATCTTCCGGCGTCTCCCCGGCACCAATAAACGCAATTGATGAGTCAGTCTCCGAGACCGCTGAAAGTGCTCCACCACCTTTGGCAGTGCCATCAAGTTTTGATATGATAATGCCTGTGATGCCAATAGAGTTGTTGAATGCCTTTGCCTGTTCACTTGCCTGCTGACCCATTGCAGCATCAAGCACGAGAAACTTGTGATCAGGCTTTACTATTTCGTAAATATCCTCCATTTCTTGAATCAATTCCGATTCGAGTGCGTGCCTCCCGGCAGTATCTATAATCTTGACATCATATTTTTCTATCTGTGGGAGTCCGTGCTTTAAGATCTCTACTGCATTTGAATTACCAGCTTCACCATAAAAAGCAACATGGATGCGTTCACAGAGCGTTTTAAGTTGCTCATAAGCACCGGGACGAAATGTATCCACACATATAACTGCCGGCTTGAGTCCTTTACGCTGAAAATAGCGCGCAAGCTTGACTGTGGTAGTCGTCTTACCTCCACCCTGCAAACCAACCATCATAATGGTCTGCTTACCAAGCTTGATATCGCTGCTTCGACCTATAATATCAATTAATTCCTGGTACACGATGTGAACCACGTGCTCACGGGGGTTTATTCCAGCAGGCGGCTTCTCCTTCAATGAGCGCTCCTTTATTCGCTTTGAAAGCTTCATCACAAGCTTCACATTCACATCAGCCTGCAAGAGTGCCCGCTGAATATCCTTGACCAGTTCACTGACTGTACGCTCATCGATTCGACCAGCACCAGCAATCCTTCTCAGTACATTCTGCAAAGACCCGCCAAGTTTATCAAGCACCATAATAATTCCTCAGTCACGCTTTAATGGAAAACATATTACATAAATTAGACGGTTTTTATGTTGTAGCTCTGCGCAACCACACAACTTCGTTGTGCGTAACTGCATACTGGGTATGCAGTAATCGAGTTCCAAATGTTTTTGCATATAACGTTTCCAGCATATACGCCGTTGCGACCAAAGGGGGCAATGTCCTGAATGGCAAGGGCATAAGCCAGTAGCGTATATGTTGTGTTAGGCGAAGAAGCTCTTGAACCATTTAGTAATGACCTCCTTCGAAGCACTATATCCACCATCAAGATAAATTGCACCAATCAATGCTTCGAGTGTTTCCGCAAGAACTTTCGGCTCTTCGTTTGCTTTTTGTTTATCTTCTCCAGCACCCAACTTAATAAATGGTCCAATTACAAGAGCTTGACTGACCTTTGCAAGCATTTCTTCTCTTTCGAGTCTTTTTTTCTTGCTCGTTATCTCATCTCTTGTTTTACAGCCCGATTTTATCAATAGATCAACCAATACCGCTTTACAACAGGTTCACATCGCGAGGAAAATCATTGCTAAAGAAGCGCAACTTGAAGGATTAAGTTTTCTTGGATACATCAAATTTATGAGAGAACAAGTCAAAAATGTCTAATAAAGGCACGGCACATAACAGAACGTATCTGGCTTCGTGCCTTTGGCACTCTGCCTAAATC
>CAJHIS010000027.1 GCA_905067555.1 Candidatus Argoarchaeum ethanivorans | reverse complement strand
GAGAGGGGCTAGATGCTGGCTGTGGCGGTGGTGGAAATGACATCTTCATGTATGGAGGGAGTGTTGCCCGTGGAAACTATAATATTATAACTTGTAACAATTTCCACGATAACAGAAAATCCGGTTTTTTTATGAAAAAGCAGTGTATGTATAACACCATTAGCAACAATACCGCAACAAAAAATACACAGGGAGGGATTGTACTGAGGTGTATGGCATCAAATTATAATGCTATCGAGGGGAACAATGTATCAGAGAGCGGTTCTGGAATCAACATAGGCGGCAGAAACAACACAATCAGACACAACACTGTACTTAATAACCTGTACTACGGAATCAAAATGGGCAGAAGCGATGGCTCGTACAATAATACATTGTATGAAAATACAGTCTGCGAAAATGGAGTTGCAGATATAAAGACATGCGGACCGGAATGCTACGGAAACCACGGCTGCAACAACACCTGCAACACGACATTGGATTATGACGATTGCGACACAACAGGATGCACTTTCGATTGCTCTCAAAAACAAGGTGCATGCGTTACCGACGACGGCACTGCTTTTTTTTGTGGAGACACAGTAACAGAATCCTGCATACTAAATGGAAACATGACCTGCCCTAATGGATCAGCAGGTTTGATTATCGGAGCAGACAACATCGTCATTGACGGAAATGGTTACAGGATAACAGGAAATATGACCAACGCTAACTGTATGTGGTGCACTGAGGCGAAACCATGCACTATAAGCGGAATTTATAACGAGGGCTATGACAATGTGGTAGTCAAGAATCTTGAGATTGAGGGTTTCTGCACAGGGATCGGACTTAAAGGAACCGGGCAAAATAAGGTTCTCAATAACACCATAGATACCTGCAAAATACATGACAACGGGTTCAATACTATCTCAGGAGGTTCGGATATGGTAACACATGGAGTTCACGCATGCTTTGTAAAGCGTCTTGAGATAACAGAGAGTGATATCTATAACAACGAGGGAACCGGAGGAGCCTGTGGAGATGGTGGAAACGGGATATTTATCTATGCAGGAATTCCGGAAAACTATTGCGATATAAAGAACAACAAACTCCATAATAATGCAAAGGCAGGCTTCTGGACAAAGATGAGGCTATCTAAGAGCAATATCACTCATAACGAGATATGGGGCAACGGCAACGGCACAGGGATAAGTGATGATGTGAGAGGCGGGGTTGTGTTAAGATGCAGGATGTCAAACGAAAACCTGATCGCATACAACGATGTGCATGACCACGCTTCCGAAGGATACGGTTATGGAATATATGTCGGTGGCAGTAACAACACAATCAAGCGTAATACCGTAAATGGCAGCACCATGCATGGGATCAGTATGGCAAGATCTGATGGATCCTGTGATAACAAGCTATATGAGAATACGGTTTGTAAAAATAACCTTTATGACATATCAACATGCGGATTGGAATGCCACGGAAACACCGGCGACAACAACACCTGCAACACAACATCGAATTACGATGATGAAGGAACAACAGGGTGTAGGTACTGCTGCGGACCTGCTCCCGATCTTACGATAATCGAGAAATTGGAGGAGTGGGTTAATCTGACAGAGAAGACCTACAACATCACCTGCACGATAAAAAACACAGGCACAACTGAAGCAGGAGCAAGCACAACCTCGATTGAGATAGATGGAACAGCAGTTGCAACTGATCCGGTTCCGCAACTGGCAGCTGGTGAGAGCCACACATCAACACTCGGTCCTTTTACGATCTCAGGAAACAGCGATACGATCAAAATCTGTGCAGACCGCAATAACGATGTTTTAGAGAAGGGCCGTGAGTATAACAACTGTCTTGAGAATATCTTTATCCACCCACAGATGCCAGAACTTGTGATCACCGAGAAATCAGAAACGTGGGTTGTTGAAGGTTCTACATACAGTATAACTTACACGATAAAAAAACACAGGCACAACTGAAGCAGGAGCGAGCACAACCTCGATTGAGATAGATGGAACAGATGTTGTAACTGATCCGGTTCCAGCGTTGGCAGCGGATGAAAGCCACACCAAAACACTTGGCCCCTTCACGATCTCAGGAAACAGTGATACAATCAAGATCTGTGCAGACTGTGAAAATAGTGTTACAGAGATCGATGAAAATAATAACTGCAGAGAAAATATATTCGAGAAACCGGATTATACGTGCTCGGATGGAACACCTTATGGTGAATGTTCGGTAAATAAGCCGAAGTACTGTGATAATGGAGTTTTAATCGATGACTGTGCCAGATGCGGATGCTCTGATGGTGAAATCTGTAATACCACGTCAGACTCATGTTATCTCCCTGAAGCTGGTGCCTGCATCGCCGGGGATGGAACAGTTTTTACATGCGGAGATACAGTAACAAAATCCTGCACGCTCGATGGCACTCGTAGTAATATTAGCGCATGTCAAATCTCCTGTGAGGAAGTACCTCTCACCAACCTCATTTGTGGTGAATGGTATCATTCCCTGTGTGATCTCCTCATCTGCATTCGCAGTTCCTACCATGGCGATTAGCATCACTATGAAAATTCCATGTTTTATTCCTATTTTATTCATCTTTTTTTCCTCCTTTCATCTGGGTATTTGTATCCCGCCCATCACCAGAGTTTTTTTATATTTTATTTTCATATTCTATTAATTCCTCCATTTATTTTTATAGCACGTAGAATAGCTTCTCCCTAAGAAGCGAATAAGGTACAACTTCGTGAAGTAGGAGGCATGGCAATAGATTTGAAACTTTTACGTTCCTCTTTACCATTCCTCGACCTGACCTTATCTTACAACCGGGTAGATACATATCTGCACACACGTGCCAATACTATGCACGTTAGGTATGCAAATACTATGCCCTAATAAAGCTCGGATTCTGATATAAAACCGAATAAAGTTAGGTTTTTGTTTCAAAACCGAAAAATAAACTGATATTTCCGTCTTTTTTTATATTCGGCGTGCCAGTAGGATGAAACCGATTTTCCATACTGCAAACCAGCATTGGGTATTCGAGTAGTGAACACACATAATTTCCTGATCTCGCACCACTTCAATTGTTTGTGTACATAACCAGCTGAAATACTGATTGTATCGATAGTTTGTTATGGATAATCTCTTATCCAGTACAATAGTTATCCACCATCAAAACCAAATGTTATCACAAGCTTTATGTATTATAAAGTCAACAATAACTTGCCGTCTTCCTGCTGGAGGACGTGATCTACAGGAGACTTAAGAGATGAATCGAAGCAAAGGAATAATGGCAAGTGTCTCACACACTTGCAATGATGCTGGTTCAATCAGCGTCTGCAGGCGATATGGGCAGAACATAAGAATTAACCGGAGGTATATATAATGAGACAAATAGCAATGTATGGAAAGGGTGGTATCGGAAAATCGACAACCACCCAGAATCTGACTGCAACACTTGCTGACATGGGTTACAGGATCATGCAGATCGGATGCGACCCGAAAGCAGATTCGACACGAATGCTCATGGGTGGGAAGATGCAGCCAACCGTTCTTGACACACTTCGAGAAGTCGGGGCAGAGAACGTGACACTTGAGGAAATCCTGCACACAGGATTCGGTGGAATACGGTGTGTCGAAGCAGGCGGGCCTGAACCTGGTGTTGGATGTGCAGGAAGAGGTGTAATCACCGCGATAAAGCTTCTTGAGGCACTGGGAGCTTATGACGAAGACCTTGATTTCGTTTTCTACGACGTTCTTGGTGACGTGGTCTGTGGAGGTTTTGCGATGCCAATGCGCGAGGGATATGCCAAAGAAATCTACATCGTGGCATCAGGTGAGATGATGGCTCTCTATGCTGCAAACAACATCTGCAAGGGGATTGTGAAGTTCGCAGAGGAAGGAGAGATCAGACTCGGAGGCATCGTCTGCAACAGCCGCAATGTCGGAAATGAACTGGCACTGATGGAGGCATTCTCAGAGCGTATCGGGAGCAACCTTGTACATTTCGTGCCAAGGGATAATATCGTCCAGCAGGCAGAGATCAGGAAGAAGACCGTAATCGAGTACGATCCGACCTGCAACCAGGCAGAAGAATACCGTAAACTTGCCAAAAACATCCTTGAAAACGACAAGTTCGTGGTTCCTGAGCCAATCACGATGGATGAGCTTGAAAGCATGATGACTGAATTTGGAGTCGTATAGGTGATCTCATGCAGATGATAAGAGCAATTATACGACCTGAAAAAGTGGACGAAGTAGTGGATGAACTGGATTCCAATGGATTCCCGGCATTCACGAAAATCGATGTTTTTGGCAGGGGCAAGCAGAAAGGGATACGGATCGGACCGATTGTTTATGATGAACTGGCAAAGGTGATGTTGATGATAGCTGTCGATGACGAGGATGTTGGTGCTGTCATCAAAATCATCGAAGACTCTGCGCGGACAGGAAGTTTCGGCGATGGCAAAATCTTTGTAAGCCCGATCGATGAAGCCTACACTATCCGTACCGGAGAGCAGGGACTATGAGAGAAGTAATCGCCCTGATCCGGATGAATAAGATACAGCGAACCAAAGAGGCTCTGGCAGAGGCTGGATATCCCTGCCTCACTGCCACCCTCGCTTATGGTCGCGGAAAGCAGAGAGGACTCTACATAACCCCGCTTGGAAACGTTAAACCCGATTCAAAGAGAGCAGCGATACGATTCATCCCGAAGAGGATGCTAAACATTGTGGTTGACAACGAATCCATCCCGGAAGTGGTTGAAACGATCATGCAGGTCAACCGGACAGGAATGATCGGCGATGGAAGGATTTTTGTCTGCCCGATAGAAGATGCAGTCCGTATCCGTACAGGGGAACGAGGCGATGAGGCATTATAAGCATTTATTCAGCGAACCACACGTCTTGTGTAATCTCGTGATTTTATGCAATGATAGAATAGGAGGAAGCAATGCCACTGACACTACTTGAGTGTGATGTACCGATACCCGAACGTGAAAAGCATACCTACATCAAGAAGTCTGGCGAAACGATTATTCCAAGATGCAATGCCCAGACAACGCCAGGAGACCTGACCGAACGCGGCTGCACGTATGCAGGGTGCATGGGTGTCGTTGGAGGACCTGTCAAGGATGTGATACATCTCGTACACGGTCCGATCGGCTGTGCCTATTACACATGGGGCGGAGGTCGCAGGCAGAATCTTTCAGATAACACCGGGTTTCACAGAAAGTACTGTTTCTCAACCTCCATGCAGGAAGCAAATATCATCTTTGGAGGTGAGAAAAAGCTGTACAATGCGATTCTCGAAGCTTATGAGAGGTTTCCGGAAGTAAAAGGCGTATTCGTCTATGCAACATGTGTGATTGGTCTCATCGGAGACGACATCGACAAGGTTTGCAAGAATGCATCAAAGGAGATCGGAATTCCAGTCATTGCGTTCAGTTGCGAGGGATTCAGAGGCGTCAGCCAGTCACTCGGGCACCACATCGCAAACGATACGATCTTTGAGAAGATCGTTGGCACAAAGGAACCGGATTATCTCACCCCGTACGACATTAACATCATTGGAGACTACAACATCCAGGGTGATCTTTGGGTCATTAATCCACTCTTTGAAGCGATGGGACTTCGGATAATCGGTACATTCACAGGAAACGCATCGATTGACGATATTGCCATGGTGCACAGAGCGAAGTTAAATGTGATGCACTGCCAGAGGTCCACCCCGTACATCTGCCAGCTTATGGAAGAGAAATATAATCTTCCGTACATGCCGGTCTCTCTATTCGGAATCGAGCAGACATCAAAAGCCCTTCGTGATGTAGCAGCCTTCTTTGGTCTCGAAGAAAAAGCAGAAAAAGTGATCGAGGAAGAAGTTGCAAAGACACTCCCGGAAATTGAGTATTATAAAGAAAAACTCACCGGAAAGCGAGTATTCATCTACCAGGGTGCGCCGCGTGCATGGCACTGGATCAAACTGATGGAGGAACTGGGAATGGAGGTAATAGGCGCTGCAACGACATTCGGGCACAGCGATGATTATGAGAAGATCATCGAACGGATTGGTGACGGCGCTCTTGTAATCGACAACCCGAATTCTGTTGAGCTAAAGGAGATTCTAATCAAATACAAGCCTGATCTCTTTATCTCAGGCTTGAAAGAGAAGTTTCTCTCATACAAGCTCGGAGTGCCGTTTGTAAATGGTCACTCGTACGAGAGAGGACCTTATGCGGCATACAGCGGATTTGTGAAATTTGCAAAGGATATGTACACAACGATCAATCATCCAGCGTGGAAACTAGTGGAGGGAAGAGCATGAGTCAAACAAAGACGAAGAGGTCGGTAACGATTAATCCCGGCATGTTGTGCCAGCCGATAGGTGCAATGCAGGCAGTACTTGGCGTACATGCCGCAATACCGCTCGTGCATGGATCGCAGGGCTGCGCTGCCTATCCAATGCGGATGTTCAACCGTCACTTTGCAGAGCCAGCGGAGATTGCATTAAGTTCGCTTGGTGAAGACGCTGCGGTCTTTGGGGGAGCAGACAATCTCGTTAAGGGCGTGCACGCTCTTACAGCACGAAGGCATCCTGAACTGATCGGAGTCATCACAACCTGCCTCAGTGAAACAATCGGAGATGATGTTGATGGCATCCTGAGGAAGGTTGATCTGCCTGTTTCGCTGGTACCGATGCACACGCCGAGTTATGTCGGCTCGCATGTCACAGGATACGACAACGCTGTAAAAGCACTTGTAACACACCTTGCAGAGCAGACAGGACCTAACAGTAAGATCAATGTCACTGTCGGGCTCCTTGATCCTGGAGATATCAGGGAACTCAAGAGCATGCTTGGAATGATGCGGGTCAAAGCAATCATCTTAACCGATATCACAGGTGCCTTTGATGCGCCGTTGATACTGCCGAGACCGTCATTCCCGGATGGTGGAACCACGGTTGGAGAAATCAGGGATACAGCGAACTCGATCGGCTCAATCGCCCTCTCTAAACACGCAGGCGGAGCGGCTGTAAAATATCTTGAAATGAAGCACAAGGTGCCGATGATTGCAGGTGCATGTCCAATCGGTGTTGAAAATACTGATGCGTTCCTTGATAACGTGAGCGAGCTTACAGGAAGACCAGTTCCAGTTGAACTCAGGCAGAATCGAGGAAGGCTCATCGATGCAATCATCGATGTGCAGTTCAAGGTTGCACAGAAGAAGGTTGCGATCTTTGCAGACCCTGATGTCGCATCCGGGATGGCGCGGTTTGTGCATGAACTTGGGATGGATCCGGTAATTGTTGCAACCGGTACCGAGAGCAAGGAGTTTGTAAAGGATGTACAAGCGATAGCAAGCCAGACCGGGCATGAGATTGAGATTATCCCAGGATGTGACCTCTATGAGCTGCACGAGGCGATAAAAAGGATTGGTGTTGATCTGTTGATGGGAAACACGCACGGGAAGGTTATCGCAGGTGATGAAAAAATCGCTTTTGCAAGACTCGGGTTTCCTGTCTATGACCGTGTTGGCTACCAGAGGATACCGATTATCGGATACAACGGCGGGATCAATCTTGTCGACCGGATCGCGAACGCGATCCTGGATCACGCGGACGCGGCGTGAATGCAATAGTACTGTTCGGGATGATAGATGGGCTCATCCTGGCGGTGCTATTGAGGTGGGGGATGTGAGTATTTTTATAGAGAGTCTGTTAAGGTGGTCTCGCAAGGCTTATGTGGAATGTGTTCTTGATTGGTGTTTATGGAGCGCAGAGAACTTCGTCATGATCGACACATGGTTTCACTCTTGATGGACCATATGGTCTTTTCGCCAAAAAGTACCGCTGGAAGATTCTGGTCGATGATGTCGCGCTTGCACTGGGTGGAACTATCCGTAAGACCTGCAAGGATCTTAACATCGGGATCATTGATATGGCAGTGAACGTGGATCATGTTCATTTGTTCATAAAATATCCTCCGAAGTATTCTGTAAGCTATATAGCCAAGAGGGTCAAAGGTAGAAGCAGCAGAGTGCTCAGAAAAGAATTTCCACACCTGATAGAGTAGTGCGAGGTCATCTATGGGCACCAAGCTGCTACCATGGATCGGTTGGACAAGGATGGGATGTCGTTGAGCGATATATACAGAATCAAGATAAACCGAATGTGAAGAAACTCACATACAGGCTCTGTACTTAAGTACGGGGTTTGGTGACTTTACACAAGAAGAAAAGAAGGGGAAACAGATGGAAAAAGCTGAAAATAAATTCGAAATTGAAAAATTAAGAAATGTAATTGTTGAGTATAAAATTCCTATGGCATTCGACTTACAGAATTGCATAAAAGAAGGAGATGAAGGAAAGCCTTTTTTAGTAGTCGTAGATAATATTCCAGCACGAATAAGCATCGAAAGAATTTATGAATTTAGATATAAAAACGAAAGTTTCCAAGTAGCGCCATTTTCCAAAATTGAAGAAGATCGAGGAGGTACGTTATCACATTCTAAAGTTCAAATATGGTTTGACAGTCAAACATTCAATTCTGATAGAATAGATAAAAATATTATTGAGATAATCCCTGATCAATTCATAAATTTAAGTATTGAATATATCAATAAATTTATTAAAACATATAAAAATATGACAAATGAATATTGGCTTAGACCAATTATACAGAAGGATATTTTTAATGTTCAATATGTTTTAATTGATACAAATAATAATAAAGAGATAGTCTCTATACTAATTCCTCGTCATCAGACTGTTCAATTTAATGGTGGAAAAGAATTTAAGTTAGATGAAGAAATTGAGGAATATTTTAGAGCAAGTTTACAATCAAATTTTTATAATTTTCGACAAGAACTTATTTTAAATATGTCAAATAATTTTAGTTTAGGCTATTATAATGTTGCATTATTGCAATCAGTTACAATTTTTGAAAATTTCATTTACTCCAATCTGAAAACAAAATTAAGTAATACTAAACTGGATAAAATTAAGAAAAAAGAAGTTTGCGGCTGTATGGTTGGGATTAGTGAAGTTTGCCAAAGAGGTTTAAAAGAATATTTTGATGTTGATTTTGGAAGCACAGAAGAATTTGAAAATTTAAAAGATAATGCTTTGAAATATAGAAACTTGATTGTTCACGGGGAGCTATTAGAAAGTATTGATAAAGAAACTTGTGAAAAAGGGTTGAAAGCTGTAGAAATCGCAATAGATTATCTTGTTGAAAAGATTTTTCATGAGACTTAACTTGTTCATAATTGAAATTATATATCTCAATGTAATAATGACAATTGAATTTAAATATAGAACTAAAGTAACCTAAAAGAAATATTGGTAACTACTCACCTTTTGGAAGTTGTTGCGTTTTGAATCCAACATTATGAGAATGGATCAAATTCCGAATGGGGATTGTTATGTGAAGTCGATATAAAAACAATTCTTTTTGAGAAATAATCAAAAATACGCTAAACTTTATCAGAATATCATTAGATTGAAAAGTAAAAGTAATTTGTAGTTATACGAAACTGTTTTTCATAAATTTTTATTATTCAGAAGTGGAGGCATTCTGAACTACTGAGGAGAATTCAACTTAAAATGACATGAAAGTCTACTGACTTCTAAAACGTGAGTAGTTACAAATATTGTAATGAGCATCAACTCCGATGCCTCCTGCTTCCAGCAGGAGGTCCGTGACTTAAACACCTTCACCACACTTACTCAACCTTTATATGTAATTCATACCTACATATTATTAGAAACTGTGATATATATGATTCATTTTGAAGAAATTGTTAATAAAAAATTAAGGGATATTATCGTGTATTTTACCTTTAAAACGAAATATTTGACCTTAATACGTCTTATAAAATTGATTTATATTGCAGAAATTTATTCTATAGAAAAATTTGGCAGAAGATTGACGGAGGTAGACTTTCTCAACTATCACTATGGCCCTTGGAGTTCTGAGATTGACTCTACAGGAGAGATACTATCCGGTGATGATATCTTAATCGAGTTTGATAGAACTCCTCAAGGTTATGATGCTTCTTTCTTTAAACCGAATGTAGATAAAACTACTATCAACCTTTCTGAGGAAGATATATCTATAATAGATAATGTCATAAAAGAATGGGGATTGAAAAAGACCGGGAATATAATCAGATTTGTAAAATCTACGCCTTTGTATAAGAATTCCGGATTTGGAGAATTGATAAATTTCGATGAATATATAGAGGAATGTAGATCTGTGCTAGTTGAAAGTGATAATAAAATTCTTTCTGGCGTCCATGAGGCAATAGAAGAATACAAAAAAGGCCTTGGAAAAACCTTTGAAACAAAAGATAAGCTCTTAAAACATCTTCAAAGTTTGTAGATGGTTTTATGGGCTTTACATATCGTACAGAACCCCAATTCGATAAGAATTTTAAGAGATTGACTAAGAAAGACAAGTATTTGAAAGAAAGAGTACTAGGTAAGATCGAAGACATATGTACAAATCCAAGGACAGGAAAGCCTTTGAGAAATGAGCTTAGAGGCATGCGAAGAGCTCATATTGGTTCTTATGTGATTATTTATGCAATCATTGGAAATGAGATTGTCTTTATGAACTTTGATCATCATGATTTTGTATATAATTGATGATAAAAACAAATCCCCCACAAACACCCCCCATGGATGCTTCGGATGATCACTGTAAGCGATTCCACCCCTCCCTCATCCATTTTGGAACGATCAAGCGACCCCATCTTCTTCGATCCATGTACGGGCAGGTCATGGATGGGAGTTGTGAAGAGATAAATATAGAATCAGGAGAATCCAAATGCGAAATCGCTATGCACGGGCTACGTACTTAAGTCCGGGGTTTGGTGACGTATGATGAAAACGGACACGAAAAAAAATAGTAGTCAGACAAGCAACTGAGGAGTTGCCTAAGTAGTTGTGGCTTGGTTTGAAGTACTAAAAGAATCAGCTTTTTTTGGGGTGTTGATTGGGAACTTTGCTTCTAAAATCCTCATTATTCTATACATTTATCTTTATCCAAAAGAAAGATAAATTGTTTCCCTCTCGTGTGCTTGCGTAGATAACCTAATTCAGCTAATCCCAAAAGATCTGTTCTTGCGGTTTGGTAGGTTATATCATAACGTTCTTGCATTTCTTTCACAGTTGTCGGTCTCTCATTTTTAGCCAGAGTGATAATCACGTCTGCCTGACGGAAGTTTAGATCAGGATTATTTTTTATCGTTTCAAAAATCTTCTTATTTGCCGACTTTGTTTTTTCAATGTATTTTTCGAATGATTTTAACGCAATATCGAGTTGTCTCAAGTTGAATTTTACAAAATAAGTAATGTCATTATTGTCTGTTTCGGAGTAAATATATGCTCGTGTATATTTAATTGGCGCATTTTTTATCGCAGTGGATACTGCAACATACTCCAACCAATCATATCTCTGAGAAATTAAATACCAGTAGAATAAAGCTCTTGCAGTTCTTCCGTTTCCATCATTGAATGGATGTATATATCCTATTACATAATGAAGCACTATTGCCTTAACAATAGGATGAAGATAAAATTCAGTGGGCTCAGTGTTGGCAAAATCGCAAGTTTGTTTTAGGAGTTTGTTAATGCTACTGTGGTCAGGTGGCTCGTAAAGAAGCTGACCTTCATCTCTTGAATATACTTTAACCTCATTATCCGTTCTAAAAGCTCCTTCGTACTCTTTTTTTTCAAGAGTATCTTTAGTTATTTTTTTATGAACATCCAGAATAAGTTCTAATGTCAATGGTTGATTTGGTTGCGTATTTTCTTTAATGTACACAATCGTAATGTAGTTGTTCAGTATCATTTGTTCAGAAGGGGTCTTAGGTTTCCTATTTTCCCTCAACATTTGTTTCGCGACTACCCTTGTCGTAGCTGCACCTTCCAACTGGCTAGAAGCTATTGCTTCTTCCATCAATGAATTGACCAAATATTTTCTTTTTAAGTCAACTGATGGCATATGAGATTCAAAGTCAATTTTACCTCCAACTCGCATATCTAAGCCATGAAGCGCCTTCTCAATCAGTGGAGTTTGAACATAATGCAATGTTAAGCCATCCAGTCTAATCGCCCTATTATTAAATTCCCTAACTAACTTGGCATAACCCCATAACAGTTTAAGATTGAACTTAACGTCCTTAAATCTCATTGGGAGCTCATCCCAATGCAAATATTTTGAATTAACAATATCTAAATATGGTTTAAGCTCTTCGATAGACTTACTATCCCTTTGTCCTAACAACTTATGTATTTCCTCATCATCGGGTGGTTTTTCTGGAATTCTCACAGTTACACACGCTCTTTATCTACTTCTACTAATTTGACATTCATTAGTATTCATTTAACTATTTGTCTTGTAGATAAAGTTATCTACTAATTTGACATTCATTAGTACTCATTAACATTCATCAATATTCGTTAATGTTGTCGAGTTTTGGTTCTATCAGGTATTATGGGATAAGGATTTGATTTTTTAATAGAGATTTAAGATTTACACTTATTTAGTGCCAGTATTTTTTCTTTACTATTCTCATACAGCCTCCCGATTTCTTCGATGTCTGATATAGGGTCGTTGACTTTGAGAAACTGATATGACGGACGTAGAGGTCGAGTTGGTTGTGTAGTCAGAAGGGCTGTGTGAAACGGATTTGATCTTGTTTGCACGAGAATTGAACGCCGATCCGCTCTTGATAAACGAGAGACGGACAAGGGCTGCGACGTGAGCAGACTCCTTTGCAATCGAGAACAGTCAGATAGCAACTCCTATATACCAGACAGACAAAGAATCCACCATGGTAATGAGAACGATTGAGATCAGGGAGATCAAATACGAAGTGGACAAAGAGCGAAGGGGGGGCGTAATATCCCGATTGAAGGAATTATACAGAGACCAGCTCGACATATTCACGGAAGGGGATTTTGTTGGTGTACGGGGTGATCTGCATAACTACAAAAGAAGAAGTAGAATACTATGGATAATGAGTGGTGGCAAACATGGGAAGGATTTACCGACCTGTTGAGATTGAATGTGGCAATAGGAAAGCCACGACTGTCGCAATTATAGATACCGGTGCTGACGAAACAGTGATTAGCGAACGGTTAGCAGGTAAAGTTAATTCTGACTTGTATGGCGTTTTCAAGGCGATCTGTGCTTCAGATACCATGTTGGAAGGAAAGTATGCTGACGTAACGATCAGGGAACTGTGGAGCAGAGTTGAGATCGTAATGGCTGTTGGTGTTTCTGATAAACCTTTTGGGACGGATGACATTGATGATGAAGGGGTTGAAGCGATACTCGGGGTCGATTTCTTGCAGGAAACGGAAATGCCTCTTGATTTTGGTTATTGACACATTGAATGACTATGTGTGCAGGCAACGCATTGATTGCGTTATGCACCCAAACACCTATCAAAAATATTCATAGCCAACCAACCTAGTGTCTTGACAATTTAATTGTTAGACGTAATGCAGGGATCGTGCGAGTGTTAAGCTTCTTCTTGGTCAACAAGCCATAAGACATAAAACCACAGAGAACACAGAGTACACAGAGAAGATTGAACTCGAATAAAATATCCGAAAAGATTACTGTGGCAGGGATTACCAGAAAGCGCTTATGAGGCAAGTTTTTGGGACCAGTTTTTACTAGGGCACAGTATTCATTCTCGGATGATTCGTAACAAATCTTAATAAAAACATCGACTATTTAATCGTACATGTCTGAACGAAAACTGATCATCAAAGTTGGCATCGACGATGGCGCAGTCAATAGCATCGAAGATCTTGAACGGGAGATTCTTGCCCATGACCTCTGCGGGCAGGCGGCAAGGAAATATCTCGATAGTTTGCAGGATGATATGGCACAACAAGTGGAAATAAGGAAGGGGAGCAAAAAAGTACACATCAAAACACCCCATTTTGAATTTAACTTCCATGCAAAGAGAACGCTCGATGAAACGGGGAAAAAACGTTCATAGTGCCTTATTTGCACAACCGAGATAAAAATCTACTTGATTCCATACACTACCCTTCATGGAAATATCTGTGCACAATAGTCTCGTTTTCGGAGGCATCTTTTCTGATTGACATCTTGCAGGGGGTTAAAGTGAGTTCTTCCAAGTTAAAGAAAATATTCTATGAAAATAAGACACTACCAATAAGAAATCCAATTTATTCGCAATACAACAGTCAAACGATCGATGCCATAATCATAGATGACACCAAATCAAAGAGGCGGTCGGGCGGTCGTCCCAGCATCAAAGGCGCGTTGGGGCTCGATTTGGAAACCGGAGAAGAGTTTCTACTACACCTGGATGCGGTCAAGAGTTGGTCAGAGTTTTTATCCCCCCCATATCAAGAGGAATTACAACATTTCTGACGAAGTGTACGCTATTTGTGACGGAGATTTTAACTTACAACAACATTTAGAGGATTGCGGCTACAGAATCCAGCAGTGCACGAATCATTTTGTTAAAACATCGATGTATTACCTGTGGAAAGAGCAATATCCAAAAGCGGGGCGAATGAGGATCAAAAAAGAGATAAGCGGGATAATTTCTACATTGAAGAACTCTGTGAAAAAGCATAGAATGGATCGTAATTTTGCAAGACTCGAATGGAGAATAGACAAGACTCAAAAAGAGTTGCTGTCAATAGCGAGTGAGCTGTTATCAAGGAACAAAGACAGTAATACTGCCAAATTCATTCTCAGAACCGCTGGTAAAGTAACGCTGTTCGCAGAATTGACAACAAGAGGAATACAGATCCCTGACAACAATAATCACGTCGAAAACCTTATGGGGATCGTTGGGCAGAGAATAAAGAAGAATCGCCAGTCGTGGGTCGATAAGAATCTGGAAATTATGGTGAACACCATCTGGCAGATAATCTCGTAGGTGACGGTTCGGAACATGCACTATTTGGCATCCCGGATTCCTGCCGGTGTTACTGGAATTTTCGGATAGATTTTTTGGTACTGTCCTAACATACGATAGTTTATTATAGGATGCAATATAACCATACTCTTGGTGAACATCATGGCACGACCAAGAGGAAAAATCGATGTTGTATGTCAGAACCCCGGGTGCTGTTATTATCGAAAAGAAGCTGGGAAAGACATTATCAAAAGTGGTAAGTACAAGAGCACCGGCCATCAAAGGTATTACTGCAAGCATTGCGAAACCTATTTCATGGAGACAAAAGGCACGCCGTTATACCGAAAACAACTGCCCGAAAGTGAAATAATCAATATTTGCAAGCATTTAGTAGAGAAGAACGGTATACGGAGTATCGAGCGGGTAACAGGTCACCACAGGGATACTATAGGTAGATTGCTGGTGGATATGGCTGAGCATGCGGCAGAGATGAATGATTATCTCATAAAGACCCTCGGGCTCACACCGCTCGAATGCGACGAACTGTGGAGTTTTGTCAAAAAAAACAAAAAAATATTGAGCCCGGCAGCCCAAATTGGACTGAAGAGGGTGATGCATGGATCTACACCTGCATGAAGCGGAATACCTACTTCTTTGTGGCTTTTTCAGTTGGAAAACGGATACAAGAGAGTTGCGGGCGGATGATGAAGAAATTATCCGGAAGGACGGAACAGCCGTCTCTGCAGACCAAAATGGAGATATTCACCGACGGAAACGACGATTATACTTATGTTTTACCGGATTATTATGCAGATACCTGTATCGATTACGGGCAGCTTGTGAAGATCAGAAAGAACGGGCGAGTCGTCCGTAAGGAGAAAAGGATAATATACGGTAACCCGGATCCCGGGGATATAGAAACCACCGACGTCGAGAACTACAACGGGATATTAAGGGAACGGATTGGTAGGCTGGTGCGGAAGACAAAGTGTTTCTCGAAACGGCGACAGATGCTGGAATATTCGCTCCATGTGTTCCAATTCTACTGGAATTTCATAAACGAGTTCAAGAGAAGAACAACGCCTGCAATGTTGGAAGGATTGGCGGATCATCTGTGGACATGGCACGAATTTTTCTATTTCCAATCAACTATCTTGGATTAGGACATTACCGATTTTTTGTGCCCCAAATCTAGACTGGTCCCAAGTTTTTACGTTAGGAACTCTCAAAAACGATGCCTTAAAGTCCTGTCACAGGTTGAGTTTCCTGTAGTTTATGACAACTGCTTTCATACCTCAAACTCGAAAGCTGAAAACGCCCTGGACTG
>CAJHIS010000026.1 GCA_905067555.1 Candidatus Argoarchaeum ethanivorans | reverse complement strand
AGGAACTCGCAGAAGAACTTGACATAGAAATCATACTCTAAGACCATTTTTTTTGTCAAATATCTTCTACCTGTGCTTCTGGTGGCTTGCCATTTTTATACTTGGTGCAGCCACTTATCCAATTTCTTATCGATTATTCCCTGCACTGAAAGATCGATATGGTTTTTCAAAAATCCTTGGTTTATCGTTATTCACATGAGATAATCGGCCGATAAGCTATCCCAAAGCTTAGGTAACACGAGATAATATATACAATAATGCCAATCATTGGGATTATCAGTTTTTTTGTTGACAGAGTACTTCTCAAGTATATGGGAAATAAGATCACAAGAAAAATGGAGAATATTTGAGTTACATGTATTCAGATAGAATTAATTCGCTTCCCCCTTACCTATTTGCAGCAATTGATGAAGGAAAGAAGGAAGCAGTAAGAAAAGGGGTTGATGTTATTGATATTGGTGTTGGCGATCCTGACCATCCAACTCCATCGCATATCGTAGAATCTCTCTGCGAAGCAGCAAGGGATGCAAGCACCCACACCTATCCATCGTATACAGGATTAGTTACGTTTCGAGAGGCTGCTTCTACATGGTACAGCGAGCATTTCGGTGTGAACGTTGAGCCATTAACTGAAGTACTCACACTCATTGGTTCAAAGGAAGGGATTGCACACGCACCACTATCATTTTTGAATGCCGGAGATATAGCGCTTGTGCCAGACCCTGCGTATCCTGTGTACAAAGTTGGAACAATATTTGCTGGAGGTACACCATACATGATGCCTCTTAGTAAGGAAAATGGATTCCTGCCAGACCTCCAGGCAATACCAAAAAATATAGCAAAGAAGGCCAGGATCATGTTCCTTAACTATCCAAACAACCCGACATCAGCAACAGCAGACAAATCATTCTACAAGGAAGTTGTAGAGTTTGCAGCAGAGAATCATATCATTGTGCTCTCTGATAATGCCTATTCAGAGATCACATTCGATGGATACCATGCTCCGAGCTTTCTTAATGTAGATGGTGCAATAGAGGTAGGAATCGAGTTTCATAGTCTTTCCAAAACATATAATATGACAGGGTGGCGTATTGGCTTTGCTGTTGGAAACAGAGATGTCCTTGATGGAATTGGCAGGATAAAGACAAACATTGATTCGGGAGCTTTTGAAGCGGTGCAGCGTGCAGGCATAACTGCGATGAGCGGCTCACAGGATTGTATAGGGAACATGAGGAAAATATATATGAATCGGCGGGATGCACTGGTTAAAGGGCTGCACAATATAGGAATTGCAGTCGAACCTCCAAAAGCAACCTTTTATATATGGGCGGCCGTACCGGAGGGATATTCTTCAATAGAATTTTCAACACTCCTGTTAAATGAAGCCGGCATCGTTGCGACACCAGGTGTTGGATTTGGAGAATGCGGTGAGGGATACATACGTTTTGCACTCACGCAACCAGTAGAGCGCATAGAGGAAGCTTCAAAGCGCATGAAACAGCTCAAACTCGATTGATTGTATTTATATAGAGCTATGTAATCTTGTGGTCATAAAAGGAACTCGAAAAATATGATTGACTTTGATTTGCATGTTCACTCAATTTATTCAAAGGACAGTCTTTCAACTATCGACAGGATTATACAAAGAGCGGAATTGGTCGGGCTTTCTGGCATAGCCATCTGTGACCATGACACTACACAAGGTGCTATCGCAGCTATGACACGCGCAAAGGAACTGAAGTCGGTGATTCAGATCATACCTGGCATTGAAGTATCAACCACGCGGGGGCACATGCTGGTACTTGGTGTAACAGAAGATTTACCACCAAAACAAACACCACAGCAAACAATAAAAGCAGCACAAAAACTGGATGGTGTGACTATCGCAGCTCATCCCTTCAAACGTATCACAAAAAATCTTGGATATGTCGGTGACCTGAATATTGATGCAATTGAGACGCTTAATTCCAGATGTCGATTCTGGTGCTCAAACAAAAAGGCAAAAAAAATGGCAGAAGAGCTTGGAAAACCGCAGGTTGGAGGAAGCGATTCTCACGTACCGGAAATGGTAGGAAGAGCCTACACCAGAGTTACATCAGTAAAGCACAGTGGAATTCTTGAAGCAATACGAGAAGGGGATACAATACCAAAAGGCAGATCCACGCCAACGAGAGTAATACTTAGACAAGCATATCGAGGAGCACGTCAAAAATTTCGTTAAAAGAAGAAGAACACCAGCGATGTTAGAAGATACTGAAGAGAAAACATGGACTGGAGTGCCCCCACAGCACAAAGCACAAAGCATTTATGGCGACAACACGTTAAAAAATCAAACAAGGATTGAAACTTTTTAATGAGAAAACTGACAGTAATTCCTGAGCGCTGCTCTGGATGTCGATTATGTGAACTTGCTTGTGCCATCAATGCGTTTGGTGTAAATAACCCCAAGAAAGCAAAACTCAGGGTTTTCTCGCTGTACCCGCACCCGGTGATTAAAAAACCTATTGTGTGCAACCAGTGCAGGATTCCAAAGTGTAGTGAGAATTGCCCCACTGGTGCTATTTACACAGAGGACGGCATCGTCAAGATTGATGAAAAAACGTGTGTAGCCTGCCAGATGTGTGTAACTTCATGTCCTTTTGGAGCCATTTTCGTGCATCAGGAGATAGCTGTCCCATTCAAATGCGAGCTGTGCGGAGGAAACCCAAAATGTGTGGAAGTATGCCCAAAAAAAGCAATCATATACACTCCGGAACACATACTTGGGCAGTCCATGCGTCTTGCAGGCGTACTTAAGTATGCACACATGAAAGAAGTAGAATACTTCGAACACGGCATCGTTAAAAAACTGCGGTATGCCGATACGGAAAAGGGCAAAACTTCAGGAGATAACAATGACAATTAAAGGCGGATATTGTCAAAAAATCCTCGAAATGGATCTTTCTAAAAACAAAAAGCATGTTATAGAAGTATCTGATAATTTCGCTGTAAAATATGTTGGCGGGCGTGGTTGGGGTGCTCGCATCATCTGGGAAAACCTCGAACGCATCAAAGATCCGCTTTCTCCTTCAAACATTGTTGTAATAGCATCAGGACCCCTTAGCGGTTTGTACCTGCCAGCTTCCGGGAAAACCTCCTTTTCATCAATCTCTCCTGCTACAGGATTGTATGCTGACAGTAACATGGGCGGCATGTTTGCAGTTGAGATTAAACAGGCTGGGTACGATGCAATAGTAATTCGTGGTCGGGCAGAGAAACTTTCATACCTATTCATTGATGATGATTGTGTTGAATTAAAAAGTGCAAAAAAGTACAAAGGTCTTGGATGCACTGAGACTGAACGTCACTTAAAAGAGGATCTTGGCGATGAAACACTTCGAATAGCAACAATTGGTCCTGCTGGTGAAAATCTGGTCAGGTTCTCATGCATCAACAGCGAATGGAGCAGGAATGCCGGACGCACTGGCATGGGGGCAATCTTTGGTTCAAAAAACCTGAAAGCAATAGTAATTCGCGGCACAAAAGATCTCCCTGTTTTTGATTTAACACGACTTGTGGAACTTGGCGAACATGCCTACAAAACTCTAAAAAGTCACCGGTTATTTGAATTCTGGCAGCGCCAGGGTTTGATGACCGTTGTCGATTATGCAAATGCTGCCGGCATCCTGCCAACCCACAACTTCAAAGATACCTGCTTTGACGATGCTAATAAAATAAATGGCGAGGTAATGGAAACATTCTACAAAATTGGGGATACCGCATGTTACGCATGTCCGATGACCTGTGGAAATGTTAACCTTGTGAAAGAGGGCAAGTATGCAGGCACTGTAACCGAGGGACCGGAATATGAAACAGCTTGCATGTTCGGTTCAAACGTGGGAATTAATGATTTCGCAGCCGTACTTAGAGCTAACTATCTCTGCGATGAATATGGAGTTGACACGATCTCGACAGGAAACTTGATTGCAGCAGTAATCGAAGCTTATGAAAAAGGCATTCTAACACTTGACGAGCTGGATGGCATGGCACTCCACTGGGGAGACTCCGATTCAATCATGGAACTGATCAGAAAAATCGGGGAGCGTGAAGGCATAGGAAATGTCATTGCAGAAGGATCGTACGGGCTGATAAAAAAATGGCCAGCTATCAAACAACTCATATCACAGGTGAAAGGACTTGAACAGTCGTCCTACGATGTACGCTCTGCTATCACGATGGCACTTTCCTACGGCACATCAGATATTGGAGGACATCATGCACGAGCATGGACCATAGCAAAGGAACTGGAAGTTGGTTCCGACTGGACACTCGATGAAAAAGCGGAAATTGTGATATATCAGCAGACAGTACGCCCACTCTTCGATATGCTTGGCGTATGCAGACTCCCTTGGGTAGAACTGGGATTTAACGAAAGTGCTTATGCAGAGTTCTACAGTGCAGCAACAGGCATAGAGATAAGTTTAGAGGAACTTCTCAAAAGGTCGGAAGCTGTATACAACATCACCCGTGCAATTAATATCAAGCTCGGTGCAACGGTAAAAGATGATTTCCCATCATGGCGATGCTTCAACGAGCCAATAAAAACAGGACCACTGGCAGGAAAAAAATTAGAGATGGAAGAGTATACAAAAATTCTCCAGTTGTACTACAACAAAAGAGGCTGGGATGAAAACGGGGTTCCTATGCTAAAAACTCTTGACAGGCTGGAGCTAACCGATATTAAAATATGAGTGGTGGTTTTATGAGAATTGCATTTAAGCTTGCTTATATTGGCACCAAATATTCAGGTTTTCAGTTGCAGCCAGAGTTTACGACAATAGAGTCTGTAATTTTTAAAGCACTAACCGATACTGGTATCATTGAAAGCCCTATGATAGCAAGATATCAAAGTTCTGGTCGCACCGATCAGGGAGTGCACGCTCTTGGACAGGTAATAGCATTTAACACCGGAAAAGGAGATCTTGCCGTACCAAGGATATTTAATAGCAAACTTCCAAAAGATATATGGGCATGGGCATACGCAGAGGTTGCTGATGATTTTGACCCGCAAAGGGCTGCTATCTTCCGCGTGTATCGCTACATGATCTGGGGCATCTATGATATGCCAATGATGAGACGTGCTACAAAAATTTTGAGCGGCACACATGATTTCTCGAATTTTCTGACACAGGACAACGATGAACACAGTACTGTAAGGACCATACATCGTATAGACATTCGAGTAAGTGGCGGCTTCACCATACTGGATGTTACAGCTAATAGTTTCGCATGGCACATGGTCAGAAAAATAGCCACAGCCCTTGCAATGATTGGAAGTGGAATACGCGACAATGAATGGTTGATCCAGATGCTTGACCCTGCTGAGTTTGAAGAGGGACTAAAACCAGCACCAGCACACGGACTCATACTGAGAAACGTTGAATATGAAAACATCGAGTGGGTTCTAGACAACTATTCAATGAAAAGATCTGCAGAAAAACTTAAAGAACGCCTCTCATGGCACAGCACCATGTCAGAGATATTAAAAGAGATGCAGACTACCATGCTCAAATAATATGCACATTTGTTTCGAGCTTTCTGGTGAGAACAAGACACTGCCAGCGGCAGAAGTATACGCATCTCTCTCTGCAGAAGAAATAGGATATCGTGTGGTAAAACAGGATTCAAGAGTGGTCATCGTAAACATAGACAAAAACAACGTAATAAAACTGCAATTGCTTGGAGAGCGACTATCAATGACCCATCGCATCTACCAGGTGATAACCACATCTGCACCAGAAAAACAAGCAGTACTTGACACAATCAACCGAATAGATATCTCTCGTTTTATCAAACAGGGTCAAACATATTGTGTGCGGGTGCGTAGATTGCAGCGTTGTCCATTGATCAAAACGCCACAGGTGCTTGAACCAGAGATAGGTGAAATCATACACAGATATGGCAACAGGGCAGACCTTCAAACTCCGGATGTGTGCTTTAAACTGTTGCTCATTTCAAAGATGGCTATTTTTGGAATATTATTGCATCGCATCGACCGCTCGTCATTTGGAGAGCGAAAGCCGATGAACAAACCGTTTTTTTATCCTGGTGTTCTCATGCCGCGCATATCACGGACGCTCATCAACCTGTGTGAGATTAAAAAAAACGAGCTCTTGCTTGACCCTTTCTGTGGAACGGCTGGAATACTTGTAGAGGCAGGACTCCTAAATGTGGATGTTATAGGTTCGGACATCCAATGGAAAATCGTTTCCGGAGCAAAAATGAACCTTGGGTATTACCTAAAAAAATACACTCTTATGTACCAGGATGCAGCGCATCTTGCACTGAAAAACGAAAGCGTTGATGCTGTTGTCACTGATCCACCCTATGGGCGTTCAACTCGCATAAAAGGCGTGGAGACAAAAAAATTAATTGAAGATGCAGTAAAAGAGATTTGGCGTGTGCTGAAAAAGGGAAGAAAAGCAGGAATAGTATACAAGGAAAAAATAGATGGCGTAATAACAGGGGCAGGCTTTTCCATAGTAGAATACCATCGGGAGCGAGTACACAAAAGTCTGACCAGGCACATGTACATTATAAAAAAGGAGTGAGTGGGGATACTTTTTTTATATCCACTGCACAACTTCGTTGTGCAGAGATTAACCTAACAACTACACAACTTTGTTGTGTAGAAATTAATTCTTGACTCTCGCTAGCAATCGAGTGTAAGATATACAAATGCGTTTATAATTTTCTATACGTTAAAAAGAACAACTAAACAAATAAAAAAAAGAACAACTAAACAAATAAAAAAAAGAATATGAATTACGGATACCTGATCCGCAATTCGCTTGATGCTTATTCAGCACCTCTTCCAAGGTATCTTCTTGGTATTATCGCATCGTATATTTGTTGTGCATTCTCTTCTTTCTTTGCAAGAGAGACAATAATCCCTACTGCAAATGCTGATGTCATTGATACGATAGCAACGTTCTTGAGTGGGAAGATCGCAGTTGGGTTACCAAGAACATCCATCCATATTGTTGGACTGAGGATGATCAGTATAACAGCCAGCACAAGGCCAGTAATCATACTTGCTACTGCGCCTGCTGTGGTAAATTTCTTCCACAGAAGCGACATGATAAGTGCAGGGAAATTAGCACTTGCTGCAATAGCAAAGGCGAGTCCAACCATAAAAGCAACATTCTGGCCCTTAAAGAGGAATCCTAATATAATTGCAACAAGACCAAGAGCAAGTGTTGCAAGTTTCGCAATTCTTACTTCCCTTTTCTCATCAGAAACACCATTTTTCATAAAACCAACGTATAAATCGTGGGATATGGCTGACGCACCTGAAACAGTCAATCCTGCAACAACAGCGAGTATGGTAGCAAACGCAACTGCACATATAAATCCAAGGAATACGCCGCCTCCAAGAACCTCTGCAAGTAGTGGACCTGCCATATTGCCGCCTTTGTCAACACTCATAACCATGCTTCTACCAACGAGCGTTGCTGCACCAAAACCGATTGTAACAGTCAGTATATAGAAGTAACCGATAAATCCAGTTGCATAGAATACTGATTTTCTTGCCTCTTTAGCATCCGGAACTGTGAAGAACCTCATTAGTATATGAGGAAGGCCAGCAGTACCAAACATCAAAGCAAGTGCAAGTGAGAATGCATCTAATGGACTTGTTATAAGGCTGCCTGGAACAAGGAATGAATGCCCATATTCTGCAGTAGCTTTAGTGAACATGGCTCCATAACTGAAATCAAATTGCCAGAGCGTCATAAAAACAAGAACCGTAGCACCACCAAGCAGTAACCCTGCTTTTATAATCTGGACCCATGTGGTAGCAACCATTCCACCAAAGAGAACGTATACAATCATCAGTATACCAACCAGTATAATAGCACTCTCATAAGGCAGACCAAACACCAGCTGTACCAGAGTTCCTGCACCAACCATCTGTGCGATCAAATAGAATAGAACGGTTACAAGTGAAGAGATTCCCGCTACCAGTTTTACAGGTCTCAGGCTTAATCGGTATGCAACAGCATCGATATATGTGTACTTACCAAGATTTCGCAGTGGTTCTGCAATAAGAAACAGGATAATTGGCCAGCCAACAAGCCAGCCTACGGAGTAGAGAAGACCATCATAGCCGGCTGTGGCTACAAGACCAGCTATACCAAGAAATGACGCTGCACTCATATAGTCGCCTGACATAGCCAGACCATTTTGGAATCCTGTAATACTTCTACCAGCAGCATAGAACTCTGCTGTACCTTTTACCTTTTTGGCAGCCCAGTAGGTAATTCCAATGGTAGAAAGCACAAATATGATAAAAAATGCTATTGCTAAGGGGTTTGGCTGCCCCAACATAGTCCCTGCCATTATTCAACCTCCATTCTCTCTATGATTTTTTTTACCGATGCATCATAGCTGGTATTAGCCCAGTAAGCAAAGATCCCGCCCAGTATAATTGAAATGACGATGACACCAATAGCTATAGGGATTCCTATTGTTGTATCACTGGTAGGTGAAATCGTTCTTCCGAGATATGGCTTGTTATATGCAACAAGAGCAATAAATCCGAAATAAAGAAGCAATTGCACTATCGAGAGTGTAACAGCTATAGTATTCCTTTTACTGATCAGGTCCTTAAAGTCTTTGTCATTAACAATGTCCTTTTCAGATATCTTATTAACCATGTAAATTCCTCATTAAACTCATTCGTTTTACTTGGTTGTATTATTTTTTTGTATATATAGCTTGTGGTTTTAGTCTGGAGCAATTCCAACAAAATCTTTTTGTCATGTGTCTGCATTAGGCTGTTCAATGAGTGTTGAGGATGATATTTCCGCTGTTGAAGAAGAGATTAAAACAACTTCATACAATAAAGCTACCAGCCACCACATTGGTAAGCTTAAGGCAAAGCTTGCCCGTTTGAAGGAAGAGTATTTGAAGAAAGCTTCGATGAAGGGCGGCGGTGATGGTTTTGCTGTTAGAAAGTCAGGTCATGCAACAGTAGTTCTGGTTGGCGTTCCATCTGTTGGAAAATCCACGCTCCTTAATTGCCTGACTGGAGCAGAGTCAGCCGTTGCTGCCTTCGAGTTTACCACACTGACGACAGTTCCCGGTATGATGGAATATAAAGGTGCGCAGATCCAGATACTGGATATTCCTGGCCTTATCAAAGGTGCTGCAAGAGGTGGGGGGCGTGGTCGTGAGGTTATTTCTGTTATCAGAAGTGCTGATATGGTGTTAATCATGCTTGACGTATTCAGCCCCGGGGAATACCATGTGTTGATGCGGGAATTATATGATGCCGGAATAAGGGTCAATGCCAGGCCATCTGATGTGGTGATAAAACAGAAGACGCGCGGTGGGATACACATCAGTTCCACCATTCAGAACACAATCCCCAGAAGGGTGATTAAGTCGGTTTTGTCCGAGTATAAAACACATAATGCCGAGGTCTTAATCCGCGAAGATATAACAGTTGACCAGCTAATCGATGCAATTCATGGGAACAGGCGGTATGTGCCTGGGCTGATCGTTGTAAATAAAGTTGATCTAAGTGATGCTAACATGCGTGATAATGCAAGGGAGTTATTTCCGGATGCGCTTTTTATTTCTGCAAACAGAAACCTCAATATCGAACTATTGAAGGAGATGATTTTTAATACTCTTGGCTTTATCCGCGTGTACCTGAAACCGCAGGGCGAGGCTGCCGATCTTGATGAGCCATTGATTGTTCGAAGTGGTGCCAATGTTGGTGAGGTGTGTAACCAGCTTCATCGTGATTTCAGGCGAAACTTTAGATACGCGCAGGCGTGGGGCGATTCGGCAAAACACGCAGGGCAGCGCGTAGGAATAAATCATATACTAAAGGATGGCGACATTCTATCGATCATTATGAAACGATAGTAAAATAGTAATCTGTTTTCACAAATATATTATAATGGTTGAACTATTTGGATAGCCAACAGTAGCTGTTTCGGGTTGATTGTTTGAAATTATTTGATAGACTGTTCAAAAAGAAAGAAGAGAGTACTGCTGCACAGCATGATGTAATAATCGTGGATTCTGAGGAACTTGCAGAATCATTGCAACATGAAGTTGATTGCGAAATAGAAAAGTTTGATTTTGATTTTGAAACGATAATAAAGGAAATTAAAGACACTCTTCAAGTGCTGTCAAAAAAAACAGATGAACTGGCACAGGTAAAGCTCGAAGGCAGTATTCGACAAAATAAAATTATTGAATTTAATAAAAACAATATAATAAAACAGATTAAGACACTTATCAGCAATACAAAGTTTCCTGAAAGTTACAGCTATGATGAACTGGCCCTCTTTCAACAGAAGACAAAGTACAGCCTGCACACATGTCTTGAGAACTCAATGAAAAGCTACCATTACACCAAAACAGTCATTCCGGACTCACATGAACTGATTGATCTGATTAAACAGATAGCTGGCAGATTAGAGGAAATGGATAACCCACTTGTTAGTAAAAAGAAGAGATTAGCACAGCTTACAGATGCAAAACAACAACTGTCGCAATTGAGACAGAAAACAGCAGAACTACAAAAACAGGAGCAAACAGAGCAGAAGTTAAGAGAGAAAATGAATTTCCTGCAGCAGGATATTAATACAGCCAGTGATGAAATTGAAAAGATTAAGAAAACACCAGAGTGGGAAAACTACACGAAACTGTTGAGAGAGAGAACAACACTTCGTAAAGAACAGGAACAGTATTTGAGAGGGCTTAACACGCAGATAGCTCCTCTTGTAAAGTTGTTGAACCGACTTGAAAAGCAAAGCAAAAGCCAGAGGCATACCTTGAAAGACTGCCACAAGCAAACACTAACTCAACTGCTGACCACACCCGAGAGAACAGAAGATACAACATCGTTTTTCATTTATCTTAGTGAATTGCTGAGCCACGACACTCTTGGCATCAACCCACAGAAGATAGAAAAAATAACTGCACACCTGAAACACATACTCCGGAATAATGCATTTGAAGAACAACAAGCTAAATATAAAAAAATAGACAATGAACTGGAGATTCTTGAAAAAACAATCAACGAATCAGAGGTTGTAAGAAAAATAAACGACTTGAATAGAGCAAGAAACGATGAAACAACTATGCTCCACACGTTCGAGAGCGAGACCAATATGTGCAGGAAACGAGCCAAGCAACTCTCCAGTGAAAAAAAACAGCTTATAGAAAATGTTCGGCAGGTGACAAACATCATCTTCAATGGCACAGTGGAGTTCAAGGATAGTCAGGGGGCACCAGAATACCTGGAATAAAAAAAGTTTATTTCGAGTTTCAAATACCTGAAAACAGACGAATCAGAAAATCTGAAAAGATTATTTTGGTAGCAATGCAGGTACGTTACCCTCCGGGCAGTAATGTGTAACCTGCAACATGTCACTCACCATGCAAAGCATGCAGTTTGTTATATCTTGCTCTTTGAAATTCGATACATGGTGAAAATACACCACACGTTAATTTTGCCCGGAAGGCGCTTTCCTGGGTGGATACAAACAAAGATATAATTACCTCTAAAGCCAGTATGTCTTGAAAACGGAGACAAACCCATGCTCACAAGCACATACATCCACATACCTCGCATCGGACGCACGGTCGAGCACCGGATATGGTCATGCGGTATCAGAACGTGGTCCGAGTTTGCAGAATGCCAGGACAAGATATCCATATCTGCTGCCAAAAAAACAACCATCCTCGCCGGGATCGATGAGTCCATGCAGCACCTCGGTGCACATGATGCCGGATTCTTTGCAAAATCGCTCCCGAAATCCGAACACTGGCGCGCATACCGTGATTTTAAGGACAAAATTGCCTTTGTGGACATAGAGACTACTGGTCTTTCCCAGCACCATTCTCGCATGACCGTTGTTGGGATATATGATGGTAAAAAGGCAAAGGCATACGTGCGCGGGATTGACCTTGATGACATCGTTTGTGAGCTTGCAAAATACGATTTTCTGGTCACGTACAACGGTGCACGTTTTGACCTGCCATTCATAAAACACGAGTATCCCGAGATTGAATTCAACCAGCTACACATGGATCTAATGTATCCACTGCGACACATTGGTTACACAGGCGGTCTTAAGGCAATCGAGCAGTTACTTGGAATAACACGAAGCGAGAATACGACAGGGATGACAGGTTTTGATGCGGTAAGGCTCTGGCACGAGTACGAACATGGCAGTGATGAGGCGCTTTCACTGCTTCTAAAGTATAATCAGGAAGATATAGTGAATCTTGAAACGATTGTCGAACTTGTGCATCCAACGTTTGTTGAAAGTGCGTTTTCGGCTGCCGGCAAGGCTTGAAGCGTTTGTGGTGTGTTTGGATGTTTGTTGGTAGGTATGTGGTTCAGGCTGATGTAAAAAAAATCGTATTTGTTTCGAGCTCGGAACACATACAAAAAATCAAGGGAAAAACGAGCAGGATACTTAAGGCAGCACTTTCCTCATTTAAGAGAATGGTGCACTGATCATTTATAGGCTCCGGGGTGCTATCATGGATCTATTGGTCATGGATCTTGAAGTTGTTGAGAAATATATTGGGATGTAAGAATTACAGGGAGAAACCAAAATGATTATAAAAAAATCACTAACAAGCCCTATACATATAAGTACGGGGTATAGTGACTGCATACGATAGATTTGTATACTAATACCGTATATGAACAAATTGGACGTCATATGATGAGAAACATCCCACCAGATATTGTTGAGCAAATACGTGAAGCTATTTGTCGGCCTGAAGGAACTGTATCTTTCGAATATGTTTCTGATGTTCTGTTCGACCCTAAGGTGTCTGGAGAAATCCCTTTTGAGGTAGCTTCTGGCGCTCACCTTTTTAGGGTTGAAAGGGATGACGAACTTCGATTATCTTTCTACCATTCATCACCTGGAACAGGTACCCGTGTTGCAACGATGGATTTGAAGAATGTGGTACCAAGTTCAAAAGTATTTCTGTCATTTTCTTGGACTCCCGCAGAAATAAACTTTTACGTTGGGCCACGAATTGCTGGTGGTCAGCTTGTTTCTGCTAAAGGTATTCCATCACCCAGGCAATTCAGAGTTGGAAAAGATGGAAGTATTTTCCAAGTAGGGGATGTGGGTGTCGAAGTTATGGGGGTCAGTGTATATCAAAATGGCAAACCCCTACTTCAACCAACTGCTCTTGACGCATGGAAATGTACGGTTGAGTCAGTCAGTGTTCTCTTTGGAGGTTCTTCAGAAAAAGGGCACATTTTTGATGTTGTGGTATCAAACCTGACACTCTCGATTCTTGTAACTGGTTTTGAAGCCTACTGCAAAACAAGATTTCTCGAACTTGAACAAGAGGGAATTAGACCTGATATGGCAGTTCTTGTTTCCAAATTCTTTTCTCAGAAAGAACGCGACGTTGGCGAGCCAGATGTTATAGCATCTGAAGCTGAAGCTAAGCATGTATCTTTTTTGCAGAAAATTATTGAGAAAAGAAGAATTAATTTCCAAAGTTATGAAGAGTGCAAAAGGGCTTATAACAAGGCTTATGGATTGAAGTTCAGTGAGATCGGTATCGCTTCCAACGACCTTGAATTTTTAAAGCGTTTAATCGAATACCGACACAGAATCGTTCATGTATCTTCACTCATTGGCATGCTTAACCAGCCCAAGGTTCCTCCTGAGGAGCCTGTATTTTCAAATAGGAAATTAGGCAATGATGCGCTTAAGTGTTTTGATATATTTATAACTAAACTTCATAATGCCACTTTGCGTCTCCAACGGTTGGATTGAGAAGTGATCGCTTACGATAAAGTAACAGTATAACAAAAGAGTTATCAGTTCACCAAGATTCATATATCAAGATATATAAATAACTTATTTTTTTAATTCTGTGGCTCAATGCTTTTTTAATTACATACCCGCGCCTGAATAAAATCAAAAAAGGTCAGCAAACGGACAGACCCGCAAAATTCCTCGAGCATCCTTCTAGATGCCTCGGATTTGAGCGTTAGCGAAATCCAGAGTTCGTGACTTTATGAGGTTACAAAAATGGAAAGAAAAAAAATGTTTAGCTTTTTGGCTTATGATATTATTGGTTACAAGTAGTGTGTTTATGAGTAATCTAAGTTTTTCATAGGAAATTTCAATATGGTTGTATCTTAAGGATGGAGAAACCAAATAATATCGAGTTAGATAGGAAGTCCAAGATACGAGAATACTCCCATCATTTTAAGACCCACATAAAGCATGGCAACGATGAAGATATACCTGAGCTGCGTTTCTGGCAGCCTGTGTGCAGTCCTGACACCAACCCGGGCCATTGGAACAGATGTCACAGTGAGAGCAAGCCACGATTCAAGATTTACGTATCCAACAAGGTGTCCAATCTGATATGCACCCCCGACACCAGCAGCCAGGCCATTGTAGATGTAGCCAAGAAGCCCGCCAAGGCTTGCAAATATCATAAAAGCAGTTGATGTTCCAACAGCATGGTGTATCTTGAAATTTAATGCAAGAATCATCACAGGAATCGCTATCACACCGCCACCTATCCCAACAATGCCGGAAAGAATACCAAGAGGAAAACCCCATGCTGCCAAGGTCAGTGGACGGTCTTTTGGCGCATCTTTGACTTCTGGCGGTTTTGCTGTCAGCATTCTGACCACTGTAGCAGTAACTACACAACCAAAAGCTACAACCAGCACCTCTCCCGGGAGATGTGCTGCAATAGTTGATCCAACAACTGCTCCGGCAGCTCCTGTTATACCAAGAATAAACCCGGCTTTCCAGCACACAACACCTCTTTTTGTATGCCCTAGGGCACCGCTCATGGCAGTTGGAAGCACCACAAATAAACTCGTTCCAAACGCAACCTTTATTGCAAGATCATTGGAAATGCCCATTGTCGTATAAATCCAGTACTGGGCAGGAGTCATAATAAAACACCCACCAACCCCGAGCATACCACTTGTAAACCCAACACCAATCCCGGTGATCAAAAATACAATGATTGCAGTTGTTATATCCATTGTATCAAAGTTGCCTCTCCTCTTTGTTGGAGTCATTTCTCAACAGATTTAAACTTTGTGTAATCGAGAGGCTTTGCACCTAAAGTCAAGTTTAACCTTAAAGTAGTGAAGTTGATCCTAAAGTCTCCAACTGATTTTATGTCTAAAGTCACCGACCCCGTTTTAGAAAAATGGGGCATCGGATGAGGGTGCATGAGGATTTTAATAATATTCAATGCTATTTTATCACATTTAAACAAACGGGGCACGTTTTTGAAGGTGTGTTTTTAAAATATGATTATCGGGGATAAATATAAGTTTTATAAAATCTATGTAGTAGTTGGCAATGATTGTTAAGTACAAATGGATTAAACCACCGTTTTGGTTCAAAACATTATTACTATTAGT
Source organism: Candidatus Argoarchaeum ethanivorans (assembly GCA_905067555.1). Lineage (GTDB taxonomy): Archaea > Halobacteriota > Methanosarcinia > Methanosarcinales > EX4572-44 > Argoarchaeum > Argoarchaeum ethanivorans_C. The sequence goes on along the minus strand of CAJHIS010000026.1, from coordinate 873 downwards.
AATATAGGTAATGTTAAGTATGAATTGATACGTACATAGATAGTTCAATTGTTGAATTGACTGGTAAGTGAATAATATGGAAGAAACGATCAGCCCAGATGACACAAAAAAGAAAATAATAGAGTTGTTTGGCAAAGCTAAAAAAAGTATTTTAATGTCAACGGAATTAAATTCAAAATTTTATAACGATGATAAGGTTAGAAAGGTAATGGAAGAAGCATTAAAAAAAGTTAAAAGTGCCAAAATTATCATAACAAATGATATAGAATTAAGAAAAAAGGATGTGAATTGGCTTTTTGATATTGCACGTCAAAATAATAAAATTCAAATTAAACCTTGTAAAAAAGCTATGCATTGGCTTATAATTGATGATAAACATATTCGACTTGAAAAACCACATAAAATCGGGATAATCGGTAAAGAAAATTTATTTCAATTCGATGTTCCTCAAATTGTGACGGAAATATTAAAAAAGAAATTCTATAGTTGGTGGGATTCTGAAAAAAAGCATTGACTTATGAATATCACAGATGACCCAGGTCATGCTCTCATTGTAGCACAAACTTTGATAGATTTGGCTATATTGGGTTTTGTTATTCTAATAGCAATGATTGGATTCCCCCAAGCCAAATCTTTGATTATACTGAAAAAAGAGATAGTGCCCGCTTTCAAGTTATTATTTGACTTCCAATACATAATAATTGCAAAAATCACAAGCAAACGAAGTATAGGCATTTTTACTTTTTGTGCTTTGCTTTTAATCACTTCTGCTATTCTTAGTTTACTTTTTATCATACTACATAACAATATATTTTTAAGTACTGGGTGTGTGTTTTCGTTTATTTCACTTGGTTTGATGTTTATTTATATTGT
>CAJHIS010000025.1 GCA_905067555.1 Candidatus Argoarchaeum ethanivorans | reverse complement strand
GTAGTCAACAGTGCTTTCTGTAAGTGTCGTATTGTTTGAATAGTATATGTAAATACCATCATCACTGTTGTTATTAGCAGTGTTACTCATAAGCGTGTTATTATTTGAAGAGTGTATGTAAATACCATCGTCGCCATTATTCGATGCGTTGTTGTTTATAAGCATGTTATTGTTGCTCGACGAGTACAACCAGATGCCGCAGTAGCCGTTATCACTGGCAGTATTATCTAAGATGTTACAGTACCAAGCACCACCAAGATATACTCCTACAGAACTGGCGTTAGTCACCGTGAACCCTGTAATGTTGACATAATCTACAGTCACAACAAACCCATAACTCTTCCCAGTCGCATCAACAAAACAGCTCGCAGAACCGTTCTCAGACTTAATCGTCAATCGCTTGTCCACGTTTACGGTCTCGTTATAAATCCCATCCCTAACAATGATCGTATCTCCCTCGGTAGCATTATCAACCGCTGAGTGAATCTTTGTATAATTGTCAGGAACGTATATCGTTGCACTCACAGATCCATTCGCACAAACGAACAAAGCAAACGCAATCACCAAAACAAATACCAGATTAATCATCTTCATCTAAATCACATTTATCCTAAAATATAACACTCCTCCCACTTAATATAATGTGTCAGAAGCCACTATTGCAAAGATGTACTTGTATAAAGAGTGTTTCTTATTGCAGGCTGTCTATTAACACTTTTGATAAGTGTGTTAAATTCTTTTGGTGTGATGTATTCGCCATTTACGGCACCCGCACTCTTAGATATTTTCTCTTCCATCAGTGTGCCCCCAAGATCATTGGCACCACAGAGGAGTGTGTCTTGTGCATGTTTTATTCCAAGTTTCACCCAGCTTGTCTGAATATTATTGATGTGGGTGTGAAAAATAATTCTTGCAATCGCATGAACTTTCAGATCGTCCAGTTTATCTCTATCTTTGTTTGTAATCTTTCCAAGTGCATTGTTGTGCGGCATAAACAAGAGTGGCACAAACTCGGTGAAGCCACCTGTTTTTTTCTGGAGTTCTCGTATGCACAGCATGTGTTTTATTCGTTCTTCGATGGTCTCTATGTGCCCGTACATCATGGTTGCCGTAGTTGGTATTCCCATTTCATGTGCAGAGCGTACCACTGTTAGCCAGTCTTCTGCACTCAGTTTTTCAGGACATATAATACTTCGCACCCGTTTGGAAAATATCTCTGCGGCTGTCCCTGGCATACTATCAAGACCACTTTGTTTAAGTTTTGATAGTGCGGTTTTAACAGAAATATTAGAGGTGTGCGCAGCATGAAACACTTCCATAGGAGAATATGCATGGAGGTGAAGGTGCGGAAACTCTGATTTTACACCTCTCAGAATCTTGCAGTAATCTTCAATATACATGTCATTAAGAAGTCCACCCTGTATACATATCTCGCTTGCTCCAACATCAACTGCTTCTCTTGCTTTAGCTATTATCTCTTCAATAGACAATCGATAGCCATTTTCTCTTCTAAAAGCACAAAACTTGCAGCTTCCGATGCAGATGTTAGTAAAATTAATATTTCTGTTGACAACATAGGTAACCACGTCTCCGCATGCCATCTTACGCAAGTTATCTGCAAGAGCAAAAAGGGTCGAAGGCTTACATTCAGTAAACAGGTGTATGGCATCATCATAAGTAATGCTGCCTGCGAGAGCATTTTCAAAAACGTGCCGAATGTGCAGCATTTAATCGCCTGTTGGTTACTCCACACCTTTTATACTTTTCGTATTTGTTTGGCTACTTTTAGGAAACTACCTAAATTCAGCTTTCTGGCTTAAGAGTTACCTATTTTTAGACAGTCTAAATTTATATCGACTTCAACATCCTGAAGATCCAGTATGTCAGTCAAAAAATGACCTCTAACTGGCACCAGAAAGTCCCACCTTCTCTAAGAATCACCACATTCACTGGCACATCGAACAATCTCACTGATACCATCTTCCAATGAATACTTTGAACGGAAACCGAGAGCGGCTTTCACTTTTGTTAGGTCAGCCAACGTGTGAGCCACATAATTTTTTACAGGATTCTCGATATACTGCGGTTTAATATCCGTACCAAGCGCATTGTTCAATAGATTGACAACATCATTGAAACTGTGCGAAACGCCTGTTCCTACATTGAAGATACCTGACACACCCGTTTCCATGGCAAGAATGCACGCCCGGACCACATCGCTCACGAAAACAAAATCTCTTGTTTGCTTACCATCACCATAGATGACTGGAATTTTGCCATCCCGCATCTCCCAGAGGAATTGGGAGACGATATTTGCGTAGATCCCCTTTGCATGCTCGTTAGGACCATAGACTGAGAAAAATCTGAGTCCAACCACGCTGATTCCGTATAACTTATGGTACAACTCTGCAACCCGTTCGATTCCAAACCTCGCCTCGGTGTAATAATCAGCTACCATTACGTCCATATCCTCCTTGTTTGGGGTAGGTAGTCCATTGTAAAGAGAAGAAGAAGACGCAAACACAACCTTTGCACCTGTTTTCTTTGCAAACTCGAAGACGTTGATGGCGTCGTTTATTGCTGACCCAACAAGCATCGGATTTTCCTTGTACATTGGAGAGGAAGATGGTATGCCAAGATGAAAGATTGCATCAATGTTAATATCAGCGTTTGAGAACCGACCGCCGATATTGCGGGAGGAATCGTTGACAACAGTTATTTTATCCTTTAGATTATCTGCACTACCTGTGTGAAAGTTGTCCAACACCGTTACGTCATGTTCTTTAGAGAGTTCAGAAACCAGATTGGATCCGATGAATCCAGCACCGCCTGTCACTATTACATTCATACGCGTCTCTTGATTATGCTAATATTTAAATGCGTCGGCTTGGAAACAGAGGTTACAATAATAAATATTTAATATTATTAACTAGCCGCTTCTCTTTCCTTTATTAGTATCTCTCTTTCCTCTATTGTTCCGTATTCTTCATGTATTCGTATTACCAGAGCGAGTGCGACTGCAAGAGTTGCTACTGATACTACTATAGCTGTGAGTATGAGTACATGAGGTAATGGATTTACATACAAGCCTTTATATCCTTCGATTACGATTGGCTCAGTTCCACCAATCACATCAGCCAGTGATACATAGAAAAGAAATATAGCAGTCTGGAATATGCTCAGGCCTATTATCTTCTTGATTAGATTGTCTTTTGCTATCATCCCATAGAGGCCAATAAGCATGATAATTATAAAAGTCCAATAATTATACTTTTCAAGTATTTCTGCTATCCATTCCATTTACTCACTGTCTCCTTCATCTTCTTCTTTCCATGCAAGGTCAAAAAATATAGATGTGACTATTGCCATCACTGTTATTCCTATACCTATTTCTACAAAATCCATACCAAGAGCTCTTCTTTCCTCAAAGTGAAATGGTAGTGGAAGGTACCCATAGTTTAGATATTGTGCAACCCCGAGACTGGAGATTATACATAGAAGCCCAACAACAGCATAGATGGACACACCAAGAGCACTCAGGGCAGTATTCACTCTTTCCGAAACTTTTTTTCGTGCGGCTGTGATACCAAAGGCGATGATGAACAACACGAAGGAAGAGCCGAATATGACTCCACCCTGGAACCCTCCACCAGGTCCACCTGCTCCATGAATGATCACATACAATGCAAAAAGCTGGATAAACGGTATCATCAATCTTGATACTGTTTCTATGATGACATCCCTTTCCCTGTTCAAAGTTTACCCCTCCTCCTCAAGAGTAATATGACTGATACGCCGGCAGTAAAAATAACAGCAGTCTCTCCAAGAGTATCATAACTACGATAATCTGCAAGACCATAAGTTACCATATTTACAACTTCAGTCTCTCTCTTACCTTCTTCCACCCATCGTACGATCAGCGAATATCGGTAAACATCAAGCTTATCACCCTCCTTTTTGATAAAGTAATACTTCTGTTCCTTTGGGTAGAAATGTTGAGTTGTCTCTTCCGGGATAATAAATGCATCCCATTCACCATTCCGGAGATTTATAACTCCGGTGGGTGCTTGAAAACCTGCCTCTTTAACCCTACCAATCAATTTTTCAGGGACAATACCCTGGTTTAGGTCATTTTCTATTTCATCAGCATCCATGCTGAATAACTTTACATACTTATTGGGGGCAGAATCCGAATCTCCAAACGCAGGGATGTCCTCTGCTATGTATACAAAAATGACACCTAACAGGATGATAAAAACCAGTGCTACTGCTGGAAGCCGTTTCGTCTTTTTATCTGTTACCTCCTTTTCATGCCTTGCTGTTCTGGACAATGCTGCAATCAAGAAGGCTGTTGTTGCACCGGCACCGACAGCAGCTTCTGTAAAGCCTACATCCACTGAATGCATCTCTACCCAGACCATTGCCATCAAAAAACTGTAAACACCAAGTACCATCGTTGCGGCGAGGAGGTCTTTAACAGTTATTGCTACTATTGCAAGTACCACAATGATCGATAATAAAGCAATGTCGATGGACGGTATCATTTTTTATTACCACTCCATATATACATCAGCTACTTTTTGCTGCATCGTTCCATCAACGGTAAGCGCCTCAGCAGGCTCTTTTGCAATTGCATGCACACAAAACCTTCCGTTCGTTATTCCAATTGTTATCGTTCCAGGGGTTAAGGTGATAGAATTAGCAAGTGTGACAAGAGCAAGGTCACTTCGCAATGTCGTGTCAAACTCTATTATAAGAGGGTCTATTGGCATCTTTGGATGCAACACACGATATGCAACATCAAGATTTGCAAGTACTATCTGCCAGAGTTCCCATGGTATATAAATTGCAAGTTTGAATGATTTCGAGAGAATCTTCTCTTCATCTCCTTTTATGATCATGTCATGAGAGATCAAAGCAACAATTGCACTGCATATCAGACCAGCTGTGAGATGGAGTGTATCAAAGATTCCAGAAAGAAGAAGCCAGAATAGAAACATCATACAAAAAGTTACAAGTATTCCAAAACCCTTTCCTTTCATTGCCTCTCATCCCCGAGCTTCCATGGTTTTACGCCAGTCTTATAAGCAGATCTCATCAACGCATACGTCGCTGTTGGATTGGTGATAAAGATGAATAGGATTAAAAATAATAGCTTCACACATACAAGAGGCGTTTCTGGGTAATGGAACAGGTGATATAATAGTAAACCAACAATGATAAGAACTTCCCCGAGGGTATCACACTTTCCTGTCGCATGCAGTCTCGTGTAAAAGTCGGGAAACCTCAATAATCCAACAGCACCAACCAGCATAAAAAATATACCAACTGCAAGGAATGCTGAAACGATTATCTCGAGCATACGTCACCCTTCTGTATATATTTTGCAAAAATTAGAGTAGCGATGAAGTTTAGCATAGCATACAAAAGTGCAATATCAAAGAACATTGGTCTCTCAAAATAATAACCTATGAGAACCAGGAGAACGATTGTTTTTGTCCCTATCACATTTACTGCAATAACCCGATTGAATATTCCCGGGCCAACCACAGCTCTGTATGTACACAACATTATCGTGAGCGCAATTAATAGTCCTACCGCCAGGAACACTTTCAAAAGTATATCCATCTCTATCACTTTTTATTCATTAATTTATTCAGATTAGTCTGTGTAATACTATAAATAATTTGTCAATTTAACATGCACCTGTGGGGGAGCTATCAAATCCCAATAAGGGCATAGCAGAAGTCCACACCAAAGCATTAATCTGCATGATGCCGGTTGGCTTTTTCGCCACAATTTTCTACCGTTCCAAGATGTGCTTGCCATGCCTTCCCAGCATCTCTATTAACAATATTCCAATTTTTTTATAGAAATGCCAGTTATTATTGTGTGGACGCTGATGTACGCAGATTTTTCGGTACTGGCACTTGCTATCAAAAAACTTCGGGAAACCGGGGTCTTTTCAGTTATCTTTAACCGCCTCAGGAATTGAGATATTTTAAGACGGGGTTTATATGGAATAGAAGTTGTTCAGGTAGAATTGTAAATGCTGAACATAAAAGATGTTGGCGAAGAACTTGAGCAAAAAATTGAAGCTGTTAGAGGCTATGTAAGAGAGCGGAGTGAGTCGAGCAAGGAATACCAGCAGGCACTTGAAAAGCTAACAATAGAGCTGTTTGATGCCAACAAGAGGCTTCCGCGCTATAGCGGAGCTCGCATACTTGAAGGCGGGTTCATCAAACCCTTTGTTCAACAATGGAAAAACCATACTGATGCCCAGAACTGGATGGATCACACCCTGGGTAATACTACTGTTGGTGCAGTGGATGGAAGCCAGATCTATCCTGACAAAACCTACAATCTCCCGGTTGCAGTGATTCAAACAGCAAGTATCTACAACAAACACACAAATGCTAAAAGCTTCAAACAGAAAACAAACGCATTAATAATCACACCAGAAGAATTCGAAGCAGCACACGTCTACGCATACAGCGATGAATTTGTTGATGCACGCAGGTTCAAAGCCGAGTGTGAACAAATGCAGGAGCTCTTGCATGCACACGATCGGATCTTCGTACTGCTCGATGGTTCACTCATTTTATCGCACATCAATTCTCTTAACAAAAATATCAAGGATATTTATCTTGAAGCAATCAAAAAACTGCTGCAAACATCAACGAACACAGGAAATACACTCATAGCCTATACTGATAATTCACACCCCCATGATCTGACACAGATGCTTCAAAAGTTATACAACCTCAAAAAAACCAAACTCCAGGATACCTACCTCATTCAGCCGTATATGCCAAACTGGGGAGATCGCACAAGTGCTTTCCTGTGCGATAGAGATGACAGGCGTGCAACCAGTGAAAGTGCACAAACCAAATCAATACTTGACAGGTACGGAAAATTCAAAGACCAGATAGCTTTTTTCTACATCAATCTTTCAAATAGGGTTGGGCGTGTAGAATATCCACGATGGGCTCACGAACAGGGATTGACTGAAACTATTGCAAACATCCTTAGAGCGGAAAGTATCATCAGGGGGGGCTATCCGGACCTGTTGATCCAGGCTCACAAGGCTGCTCTCATTCGAAACATTGAGCATTCTATTTTCTACACCATACTTGAAAACTTCTGCCACACCCACCACATACTGCTGCCAAAAAGCACAAAACAACTGCATAAAAGAATAACACGTCCATAATAGGAGTTAACCATGAGAAAAAGCATCACATCACCGATTAGAATAACTATCACCGTCCAGAGGCATACCCGCCCATGATTCTATCATTCTGGGGCAAGGGTGGTGTTGGTAAGACCACATGTGCAGCTTCTGTTGCTGTGCATCTGGCAGCAAAGGACAAGAAGACTCTCTTGATTTCAAGCGATCCATCGCCATCCTTGTTTGATATATTTGGTCTCGGGTTCACGCATGCCGGGATCAATAAAGTGCCTGGTCTTGACCTGCTGGATGTTATCGAGCTTGATGAAGAGATTGTTCTTGATATGTGGAAAGAAAAGTACGGCGATGAGGTGTATGAAGTTCTCTCTTCGTTTTTCCCGGTTGATGAATCCATCCTTGATTATATTGCTGGTGCACCGGGAATCGGTGACCAGTTTGTTTTAACGTATCTACTTGACCAGCATCTTGCAGATAATTACGATTTTATCGTGTGGGATACAGCGCCTGCTGGCGGTACTCTCAAGCTTTTAAAACTTGAGGAACAATTTTATGAGCATCTTGGCGAAGCCGGTAAGCTTTATTTTTCAGTTAAAAGCGTGCTTGATAAGATCAAACGCAAAAAAGGGAGAAACCCGCTTGATATTATTAATGAGTGGAAGATATTAGCTGAGGATGTTCTTGGTTTCATGTCTTCCGGTATTGTGAAGGCATATATTGTTACGATTCCAGAATGGCTTGGTTATGCCCAGACGAAGCGCATCGTCAGAGAATTAACTGATTTTAACGTGAAAATTGGCGGAATACTGATCAACCAGGTGGCAGAGAAGAATTTGTGCCAGGGCGATGTATGGGATAAGAAATCTGAACTCCATAATCATTATACAGAGTTGATACAAACAGAACTTGGAAATACATATAAAGTACAGAGTGTTCCAGTACTTCCCTATGAGATTAAAGGAGTTGACAATTTAATCGCATTTTCAGAGAATGTGATTGATTTGATTGATTTGAATTCGCTGGTGAAATCTTGAAAGCTGACCTTGTTTTAATTCATGCACCAAGTTTATACGATTTTAGAGAAAAAGATGTGCACCACGGTCCTATAAGTGACCTGATCCCTTCAACACCTGTTTTTGAGTTGTACCCGGTAGGTTTTCTCACTCTTCTCACGTACCTCGGAAAAAAGGGGTACAAGGTTAGAATCTTAAATATTGCAACCCAGATGCTGATGGACGCCTCCTTTGATGTTGAAAAAGAAATCAAAAAAATTGATGCTGCTGTTTATGGTATTGACCTCCACTGGATGGTTCATGTACAGGGTGCCGTAGAAGTTGCAAAAATTATCAAAAAAATATGGGACAGGCCAGTTGTCTTCGGGGGATTTACATCAACCATTTTCTGGAAGGATATTCTACAGAATTATAAACAGGTGGACTACGTACTTTCAGGTGACACGACAGAAGAGCCTTTTAAAAAGCTCTTAGAGTATTTGATCGAGGGGCGGGGCGTAATAGAGGATATTCCTAACCTGTCGTGGCGAGAGGGTGAGTTAATTAAGACAAATGGCATCACCTTTGTACCGGAAGATATTGGGGGCTATTCCATCGACTACAGTTTTGTTGCAAAAGAAGCAATAAAATCTATGAAACCGAAGGCATTCCTTCCATTTGCTAAATTTATGCAGGATCCAATAGGCATGTCTCTTGCTTACAAAGGATGTGATTTTAATTGCATCACATGTGGAGGTTCATGTCATACTTTTAAAAATTCATTTCAAAGAACCGGCATCGCATTCAAACCTGCTGAAAAGGTTGCTGAAGAGATTCTATCAATCAACCAGTACATGAAAATTCCAGTCTTTTTGGTAGGAGATTTGCAGTTCAACCTCAAACATGCGGCAGCAATTATAAAAGAGCTGAAAGAAAACAAATTCGATGCCCCGATCTTCTTTGAATTCTTCAAACCGCCAAACAGGGAAACACTAACGATATTAGAGCAGGCATCAGACGAGGTAATTCTTCACATCTCACCGGAAAGCCACAGTGAAAAAGTTAGAAACGCATTCGGCAGACCATACCAGAATAGTGAACTTGAAAAGTTCATCTCACACGTAGCAGAACTGAACTTCAAACGAGTTGACCTGTACTTTATGACAGGTTTGCCATTTCAGACATACACAAGTGCAGTTGAAACGCACAAATACATCGAGTCAATAACCAAAAAAATACCAGAGTCAAAAAAAATCCTCGACTGCTTCATTTCACCACTTGCACCATTTGTAGACCCAGGAAGCATTGTATTCAAAAATCCGGACAAGTTCGGATACAAACTGCGATTCAACGATCTTGAAAGCCACAGGCTTGCAATAGAGAATGCAACAAACTGGAAAAATGCACTGAACTATGAAACTGTGTGGATGAACAGGGACGAAATAGCAGCATCTTCTTACGAGGCATCAAAAAAATTAATAAAACTAAAGATTGCAAACGGGATCGTGGATGAAGAGAAAGGAGAACAAACAATCCAGCTAATCAATGTAGCCAAAGAAATAATAGAGGAAAACGATAAAATCACAAAACCAATAACAATACGAGAAACGGTGCCGGAAGGAGACCTCTATCCATCTAAGAATCTGCTTCTAACACTGAAACCAAAATTCTTCACAACACTGATAAGAACAATCCTTCGACTTTAGGCAGGGCAGTGGCTTTAAATTATACATACCTAGAGATTGTCGGATAACCCCTCGACTTCACCCCAAAGCCGTCCATCTGTTCATGAATTCCAGAATTTTTCAGGAAAAATTCAATTTTTTCACCAAAAAACCCATATTAGCCCATTATTTACCTCAATATTTTCGAATTTACCTCACTTTTCAACACGTTTATAGATAGCATACGCTAGCACTTACATTTGCAAGCCTCTTCAGATTAACAGCAATAGCAGTGATAATGAATTGAACATTCACCTTTGGCAGCCCCCAATATCTTGCTCTTTCCATCCCATGGAATCTCTTCATCTCAGCATTCTTTGGCTCGATATGGGCTCTTTCCTTCATGTCATCCTTAAAATCCTGGGTTTTATTATATTCTTTCGCCTCCTTCACCAAATCATGATGTTTTCCCATGGTAATAGTCCTCCCATCCTGTTTAGTGCATTGATCTTTTAACGAACACATGCTACAGATTTCTTTCTTGAATTTGAATGTTGTCGTCCCTTCCTTTTCATTATAATTTGAGATCATGGTTCTGTTCCCGGCAGGACATGTCACCCCAGTTTTATCAAGAATGAACTTATCCTGGGATAGAAGCCCGGTTGGATTGAAATCTTTTTGTATCGGAGCAACGACCGTAATTCCTCTTTGTAACATCTGAAACCTATTTTCGGCACTTCTGTCGTGAGTATCTCCTCTGACCTTTTGCGGCTTCGAACTGTTTTCTGTCTTCTCATCCACAAGAGGCAAAAGTACATTTCCGTCATAGGTATTACCTGGTGTCCCGATAATGTTTGTCACAAATCCGTCATCTGATTTCATTATATTGGCCTTATATCCTGTGAAAGGTTTTGAATCGGATTTGGCTCCATGTCTTGCATCTTCATCCACAAGACTTACTAATTTATTCTTCACATGCTCTTTCTTCTTCCGGACTTTACCATTATTTTCTTCGATATTTTCATTCAGTATCTGATTCAATTTCTCAATTTTCTGTTTGACTAATGGTGATTCCAGTTTTTCTGCTTTGTCTCTTATTGCCCTTGCTTCTTCAACTACTTCAACCAGTTTTGTTTTTTTCTCTTCGGTTTTTAGTGTGTGCAGCTTCTCTTTTTTGTCAGCTGTCTTTTTGCCACCCAGTTCTTCGAAAAGCTTTGGATCTATGGTTTCAATTTCTTCCATTATCGCTTTTATTCCCTGTCTTATCAAGCCAATGGTTCCAGGGATGGCAATGTTAGCAATCACATGCGTGGCATCAACAGACTGATTCCCTTTGGCAAAGCCTGCATCTTCTATTTGTTTCAATATCATGAAGAATAATTGTTTCCATCTCTTTTCTCCAAGCCTGTCCCTGAAATCGCCCAGTGCACTGTGATCGTAGGATCTGTCTTCTATAGGGATTCCAAGGAACCATTTTGTTATGATGTCAAATCTGGCGGAATGTTCCATTTGTCTATCAGAAAAGTCATTGAGATATTGAACGATTGCTGAACGGAACATCCTTTCAGGGGTGTTTATTATGGGTCTGCCATTATCTAGCGAATAGAGGTCGCTACATGCTTCGTTCACGAAGGAAAAGTCTATAACCTGATTTATTTTGTAAAGAATAGTGTTTTCAGGTATGAGTTTTTTATAGACGGTTGGACCGTAAATGAAGGTGGTTTGTGGGGCTTTTGGTATCGAAAACATATTATCATACCTAAATCATAAATTTTAAGTGATAAATGTGATTAACTAATATAAATGCTTCGATATCTATCGATTTTTAAGAAAAAGTTCGCTGAAGCTGGCGTTTATTTATGCTGGATGATGTAAGATATTATATCCAAAGGAAAATTTGGAAAACAGACAGTGTATTAAATTCTCAAAAGTTGGGGACTTTTCCGACAATCTCACCTAAACAATAAAGATTTGCGTAAAATAAAAAGCCTGTTAGATTTAATGATGGAGAGTTCGGATATTGAAAAGGATGTTGAAGAAAACTAAGATTAACAGTCAGCTAACATAAGGTATATACAAAGTAAATTTCAGACATAACCCCAGAATGGATGGCATACGACATTGATGTTGGATATGAACGAGTTGGGCGGATTCAGAAAAGATAGATATGTAATAAAGGCTATGTAGAAATAACAAAAATGAAACGACATAAAATTTTAATTCAATCAGGATTTGGTAGGTACTTAATTGGAATGAAACAGAACTCTATTGGAAATGAATTTCTCTATTATGAGCCCAGTCTACTTTTATGGGTAGATGAAATAATTTGCGATAAACATGCATTAGAGGGGGAAAAAATCTGGGCAGAAAAAGGATATACGGTCAGCGAGATATTCCTCGAGCTTAAGAATAAAGGATTAGTGAAAGATAAAAATTTTGAGCGATTTTTTCTGGGCAAAACAAAAAATAAATTGATTGAAGCAAGTGAGATGGATTTGCGGAATTCAAAAAATGAAAATCTCACACCAACATCACTCCCAGACCCCGAGAATATTGAAAATTTTAGAAATACTAGTTTTTATGATGTTAATGCGATGCTTTATCTGAGTCATGTACTTAATGTTCCATACTTAGACACACATGTAACGAATAGATATTACGAGTGGAAATTTCAAAGTCTTGCAGAGAACTATTATGAATATAAAATTAAAAAAGAAAGAGAAATTTTATCGCAAATGTTAAACATTTATGTACCTAAATTTGAGCTTTTTCCAAGGAATAAAGAGTTTATTGAAGCAGAAAATTTCCAAAAAATCTTTTTGGGTATGTCTAACGAATATTGTGGGGGTAGAATGGATGTTGATAGATATAGTGAAGGATATCTAAAATATTTAGAAAAGTGGTTGAGATATGATAGCATGGTTCATGACCAAGTATTAGAAAATTTTGAAGTGCTGCTTGACTTTAGAAAGGATAGAAGAATTAAAAACCTACGAGGCTTCTTAAGTAAGTTTTCAAAAAATGTTACTAAAGAACCCGGAGATAAAGATTTCCACCAAGAAGTAACTCTACGCCTCAAAAAAAAAATTCTTGAAACCGAGAAAGAAATAGCGGAAGAATATACAGCATATAAGTTTCTAGATAAATGTGCATCTTATATTTCACTTCCAATAGAAGCTACAAGCACTATCGGTGGGTTTGCAGCAAGTTGGTTGACTCAAAATCCTTTATTTAGTGCATTAGGTCTCATACCAGCTGGGATTGATCGGATGGCAAAGGGTATTGAAAATATGAAAAAAGAAAAAGTGGCATGGCATTCCTATCTTTTGGATTTTAAGAACGAAGTGGATAGAAAGAGCGAAATACGTTTAATAGATGAGGAAATTAGAAAAATAGAGAAGGGGTAAACATTTTTGAAAATCGCTTATGAAGACGAACACTTTTGGAAAATTGTGGCTTTAAATAAAGATAACAAAGATTCTCTCCGTCAATGTTTTCATCTTTTCAACTCTATGTAATCTCCAATCTCATCTCTCAAATCGTCTCTTTCCAAGGCAAAATCGATGATTGCTTTGACGTAATCCGCTTTGTTTCCTGCATCGTATCGTTTTCCATTGAATGCGTATGCGTAAACCCCCCTCTGTGTCAATCAGCATCCTTATTGCATCAGTAAGTTGTATCTCTCCGCCAAACCCGGGTTTTACCTTCTTGATACATGAGAATATCGCAGGCGTTAGAATATATCTGCCAACAGTTCCCATCCTTGATGGTGCATGATAAACATCAGGTTTTTCAACAATATCCTCTACATCATAAATCGTCTCATTAATCTTTTCTCCTTTTATGATTCCATATTTGCTCACATCACTAACCTCTTCTACTGCCAAGACAGAGCATTTATACCTTGTATAAATATCCATCAACTGTTTTATGCAGAGTTCTCCCCTGATAATATCATCTCCAAGCAAAACAGCAAATGCTTCATCATCAATATGCTTTTCTGCTCGCAGTACTGCATCACCAAGACCTTTCGGCTCTTTCTGCCTGATATAATGGATATCCACCATCGAAGAGATGTCTTTCATCTCTTTTAATAATTCATATTTTTTATTATTTAACAGGTGAGTCTCGAGTTCAGGTGAAGTGTCGAAATAATCTTCAACGGCGCGTTTACCTCTTCCGGTAACAATCAGAATGTCATCGATCCCGGAAGCGACAGCCTCTTCCACAACGAACTGGATAATCGGCTTATCAATTATTGGAAGCATTTCCTTTGGCATCGATTTTGTCACAGGAAGGAATCGTGTTCCAAGTCCTGCAGCAGGTATTATTGCTTTTTTAATCATTTGCCTGAAATCCCACCATACTTCCTTGCCTTCTCATATCACATCACAACCTCGCCAGGGTGCGTACTTCGTCTGGCATCCATCAGCACACCAACATTGATGCTTGTATTAATGCCTGTGTGTACGTAATCCCCCATGATTACACCAAGTTTTCTTCTTCCGGTATCAACAGACGTATTATTCACCATCACCCGGATGTTTTTGCCATCATGCCGCAAGTTTGCAATCTTTGTTCCAGCAGCAATGTTGCAGTTATGTCCTATAATGCTATCTCCAACATAGCTGAGATGTCCTATCTGTGTGCCGTCCATAACAATGCTGTTTTTAACCTCAACAGCATTTCCAATGCGCACATTACTTCCTATGGAGGTATAGGGTCTGATAAAGCAATTCGGACCAATATCACAGTTTTCTGCAATTGCAACAGGACCAAGTATGTAAGAGCCATTTCTGATAATAGTGCCTTTTCCTATACTGATTTTACCGTTTAATGTAGTGTATGGTTCGATCTTACCAAAAACGTCTCTCTTAAGATTTGAAAGTAGATACTCGTTTGCATCCAGCAGATTCCATGGTCTTCCGATGTCAATCCACGTATCAAGCATCAAATAGCTAACCTCCACCTTACCTATCAGTGCATTGATGGAATCCGTGATTTCATATTCTCCACGCACCGATTTTTCGGTTGTTTTGATGGCGTCAAAGATGAGATCTGAGAATAGATAGATTCCTGCATTGATCAGATTTATAGTGCTATCTACAGGTTTCTCTATGATCTCAACGATTTTACTGCCTGTTGTTTTTAGCACACCGTATCCGGCAGGATTTTTTAGTTTCTTCAGTGCTAAAACAATATCTTCTTTGTAGTTTATTAAAGAGCGAATATCTGCCGATTTGATTATTGCATCCCCATTCAACACAACAAACCTTCCCTCTACCAAATCCTTAGCTGCATATATCGCATCAGCAGTGCCAAGTTGCTCTTTTTGCTCAACATAATCAATGCGAACACCGAGACTGCTGCCGTCTCCAAAGTAGTTTCTAACAGTGTCTCCCATGTATCCGACAACGCAGACAAAATCAGTGATGCCTGCATCTTTTGCAGATACGATGATGTGTTCGAGTACTGGTCTGTTTGCAACCGAAAGCATCACTTTAGGGCAAGTTGTCGTTAGTGGATGCATCCTTGTTCCTTCACCTGCTGCAAGTATCACTGCTTTCATTTTTCAACCTTTTATAATTTTATATATTTTATTATATTTTCCATCTACCAATTGTTTTGTTTTTCCCTCCACTGTAATCCTGATCAGTGGCTCGGTTCCGGAAAGACGTACAAGTACCCACACATCATCAAATGTGAGCCTGAACCCATCGATCGTGTCAATACCGGAAAAATTAAGTGCAAGCAGTTCTTTTTCAATCTTATCCATATTTCCATGGTGTGGGGTCGATCCTCGCTTTATCACGTATTCTGGCATCGATGAAAGCTTATCTGCGAATTTCTCTGTTGTACTGCTTAGTAGCTCCACAAGTCTTGAAGCAGCGTACACACCATCAGGACAGTAAGAAACTTTTGGAAATATCCATGTCCCGCTTGCTTCTCCTCCAAAATCCGCTCCTGTTTTCTTTATCTCCTCCGCAACAAACACATCCCCAACACGGGTTCTAATAATCTCGACATCCGGAAGTACAGCATCAATAAGCATGGATGCATCCACTGGCACAACCATCTTCTTTTCTGCCTCGTATTCGCCAAAGAACGCAAGCAGTTTATCATTGCTGACCATTTCTCCCCTTTCGTCAACAGCAACCATTCGATCTGCATCCCCATCATGTGCAATCCCGATATCTGCGTTTGTACCGGAAACGAGCGCCCGAAGTGCAAAAAGATTTTCTTCTTTTGGTTCAACACCACGTCCAGGGAAAAAACCATCTGGCTGGCTATTCAGTGTTACCACATCACAACCCATCTCTCGCAGCAGATATGGGGTGGTCAGTGAAGCTGCACCACATCCGGAGTCCACCACCACTTTCATCTTCCTTTTGATGCTAACCTTTGAGAGAATCATCGATATATGGTCAGAAACAGCGTTTTTATCAGTTCTAACATCCTGCATATCTCTCCATGAGGCAAGTTCAAGATTTTCATCTTTAATCAATTTTTCAATCGTTGTCTGCTGCTCTCTGTCAAACGCCATCCCGTCCGGATTGAAGAGTTTCACACCGATGTATTCTGGTGGGTTATGGGAAGCTGTGACCATGATTCCGCAGTCATGGTTTCTTGCAGCATAAGCAAGTGTCGGGGTTGCAACCGTGTTCACACGTGTAACCCTGCACCCCACCGACAGTAAACCAGAGACTACAGCGTATTCGATCATCTCTGCTGCTCTTCGTGTGTCACATCCAACAACTACTCTGTTGCATACATTACCAACAGCGCGCCCAATCTGTACTGCCAGTTCAGACGTAATCTCTTGATTTGCAATTCCACGTATTCCACTTGATCCAAATTTCATTAATTTCA
>CAJHIS010000024.1 GCA_905067555.1 Candidatus Argoarchaeum ethanivorans | reverse complement strand
ATTGTAAGCACTTTAATAGACCTTGGTGCAAACCCTGGAGTGGTGGTGGCTGCGATGGAATCTGCTGCCAGTGTTGAAGTAGATGTATCCACAGTGAAAAAATCCGGGATTAGTGCAGTTAGGACAACAGTTACTCAACAACACCAGAAATACCGCACATACAGAGAAGTAAAACAACACATCAATGAGTTGAGCATCACACCAGAAATAAAAGCTGACGTTCTCAGTGTATATGAGATACTTGCAAAGGCAGAATCCACAGTGCATGGACATCCAGGAGAGACTCATTTTCATGAGGTTGGGTGTGACGATGCCATAGCAGATATCGTAGGAGCGTGCACAGCAATAGATATTCTTAAGCCAAAATATATATACTGCAATCCAATATCAACAGGTACTGGCTTTGTTAGCATAAATCATGGCACCTATCCACTGCCATCACCAGCTACACTTGAAATACTTAAAAATACACAACTAACAATTAAGCAAACATCTATTCAAGGAGAATTGCTAACTCCAACGGGAGCTGCCCTGCTTTCTCATTTCACAAACGAGCATGGTCCGCTGCCACCAGTAGCAATACGCAGGATTGGGTATGGTTCTGGAAAGTATGACTATGAGCATCCAAACCTTCTTCGAGCAATTCTTGCTGAAGTGGAAGACAATCTCATGCCTGATGCTATTGAAGTTATTGAAACAAATATCGACGACGTTACAGGAGAGGTGCTGGGAAACCTCATAGACAGGTTGCTTGAAGAGGGTGCAAAGGATGTGTGCATTATACCTACTACTACTAAAAAAAACAGATGTGGACACATCGTACAGGTAATTGCAAAACCATCAAATTCCCTACACCTTGCAAAAACAATCATAAAAGAAACAGGCAGTCTTGGCGTACGAATCACACCGGCAAAACACCGGCTTACTGCCAGAAGAACGATAAAAAAGATACAGATACTAATAAACAACAAGCAATACACATCGGGTGTGAAGATTGCAACAGACCTACATGGGCGCATCCTCGATGTATCAGCAGAGTTTGATGACTGTAAGAAAATAGCAAAAACAACTGGCATTCCTATAAAGCACATACTGCGGAGGGTGGAAGAAGAAGGATGGAAACAACACAATAATACAAAAACGCCATAGTGTAGAGGGGCTGTCAACTTATTGGGTGTTATACCAAAACTCTAATTTCTTTCATGCGTTCAAACCCAGAACAATAGACATTATATCTGAGTATATAACCAAGTCGAAACAATACCAACACCCAACAACTTTACAACCACGTGTAGAGAAAGTTTTAAATTAGATCAGGGTGTTGGAAGATGGATGCATCCTAAGTGATCTCTTCAATATCTTGTATGAACTCATAATGATGAGTTGCATATTTGTGCACATGCCCTTTTATATATGGGCTCGTAGCTCAGTTTGGCAGAGCACCTGGCTTTTAACCAGATGGTCGTGGGTTCAATTCCCATCGAGCCCGTTTCTGCTACAGGAGGAAACCTAAGTAAGATGAAAGAATTTAGTTTGTTAAACCATGATATGATCCCCAATCATGAAATATTGAGTGATGAAGAGCTTGTAATGGTTCTGGAAAAATACAACATTAAAAAAGAGCAACTTCCAAAAATTAAAACTGTCGATCCTGTTGTAAAAGAGATAAAAGCGAGTTCTGGGAATGTGATTAAAGTAACCAGAAAAAGTGCAACAGCAGGTGAAGCAACTGTATATAGACTGGTTATCTAATGAAAAATAAGAAAAGTCGAGGTTATTAATATATGCTGGATCGCCGAATTTTATCAAAAGCATATTTCACCCATGAAAAAATAGTGCAGCACCATGCAAATTCGTTTAATGAATTCCTTGGTCGTGGGCTTCAAAAGATTATCGATGAACAACAGGTTATAGAGACCGATGTAGAAGGTGTACACATAAAACTTGGGCAAATTAATGTCGGAGAGCCCGTGGTTAAAGAAGCCGATGGTGCAGTCGACAAGCTGTATCCAACGGACGCACGTCTGCGAAACATCACTTATGCAGCACCGATGAAGCTTGAGATGAGCATCGTTAATAATGAAGAGGAATATGGGACAAAGGAAGCAGATATTGGATTTCTGCCAGTAATGCTTCACTCGAAAGCATGCAACCTACATGGCATGTCTGAAGAGGAAATGATCAAACTGGGAGAAGACCCGCACGATCCCGGTGGTTATTTTATAATAAATGGCACAGAGCGAGTGATAACCACTCTCGAAGACCTTGCATCCAACAGGATCATAGTAGAATTTGAATTACGGTACGGGGAAAGAATCGAAGTTGCAAAGGTATTTTCCCAGCGAAGAGGTTATCGTGCCCTTGTAGTTGTTGAACGGAACAAAAAGGATCTACTTGAAGTATCCTTTCCCTCTATTTCAGGCAGAATCAATTTTACAACGATGATGCGAGCTCTTGGAGTTGAGACTGACGAGGATATTGCAACTGCAGTATCTAATAATCCTGAAATTATGAAATTCATGCTTGAAAACCTTGAAGAAGCAGAGGTTGAAACCTGTGAAGAGGCACTTGAAAAGATCGGTAACAGGATTGCAGCAGGTCAACTAAAAGAGTACCAGATAAAAAGAGCAAACTACATCATTGATCGATACTTATTACCTCATCTTGGAAATGAAGAAGAACACCGTCTACTTAAAGCACAGTTCCTTGGCAGAATGGCAGAAACATGCTTTGAACTGGCACTTCACCGCCGCAATGAAGTGGATAAGGATCACTATGCCAATAAACGTCTGAAGCTTGCTGGTGATTTAATGGAGGACCTGTTTCGTGTTTCGTTTAACCGTTTAACACGAGATATTAAATACCAGCTTGAGAGAGCCAGTATGAGAAACAGGGAACTCAACATCTCAACAGTGGTACGTTCAGACGTGTTAACAGAAAGACTTAATTATTCTCTTGCAACAGGAAACTGGGTAGGAGGTCGTACCGGTGTTTCACAACTACTTGATCGCACAGATTTCATAGCCACACTTTCACACCTTAGAAGAGTGGTATCACCATTGTCCCGCTCACAACCGCACTTTGAAGCACGTGACCTGCATCCCACGCAATGGGGACGGATATGTCCTTCAGAGACGCCAGAGGGCCCAAACTGCGGCTTGGTTAAAAACTTTGCGCAGATGGTTGAGATATCAACTGGCATAGATAACAGGGATGCAATTAAAGATCTATTATTCAGCAGCCTCGATGTACAACCTCTTGCACCCTTCTTGATCGAACCTAAAGAAAATCCAGTATCTTATGCACCTGAACTCGAAGCACAAGAGGAAGAACCAATCCAGGGAGTTGAACTGCTATGAACTCGATTGCTTGCAGCACTCGATTGCTTGCGCAACTCGACTACTTCGTACTCGAGAGTTATTTTAATGCCCTCGATTACTATCGCAATCGAGGATTATTTCCGCACAACGAAGTTGTGCGGTTCTGCAGAACAAAGTATACAGGGGTCAAACTAATATGAATGCGTCACGAATCTTTTTTAATGGGGAGTTGGTTGGACATCATGACAATCCGGAAGAGTTGGTCGAGAATATCAGGGATGTTAGAAGATGTGGTATCATATCAAAACAATTAAATATCACTTACTATCCAAAAACGAATGAGGTTGTCATCAGCACCGACAGTGGTAGAACCAGAAGACCACTGATCATTGTAGGAAATGGTAGATCTCTTGTAACTGAGCAGCATATACAGGATATAAATAGTGGCAAACTAATCTTTGAAGATCTGGTAAACGAAGGTCTGGTTGAATACGTCGATGCTGAAGAAGAAGAAAACACGCTTGTCGCTATTAATGAAGAAGACCTTACCGAACAACACACACACCTTGAAGTCAATCCTGCTTTGATACTTGGAATCTGTACCGGGATGGTTCCATTTCCAGAGCACAACGCGTCTCCAAGAAATACGATGGGTGCAGGCATGATGAAACAATCACTCGGCGTCTCGTCAGCAAATCTCAAACTTCGACAGGACACAAGAGCTCACATGCTTCATTATCCACAAAAGGCGATTGTTAATATGCAGACTGCTGAAGCTATTGGATTTGATCAGCGTCCATCAGGACAAAACTTCGTAGTAGCAGTACTGTCTTATGAAGGCTACAACATCGAAGATGCTCTTGTTATAAACAAAGGCTCAATCGAGAGGGGTCTTGGACGGAGCCACTTCTTTCGTACACAGGAAGGGGAGGAGCGAAAATATCCTGGCGGACACCTTGACAGGTTTGAAATACCTGATTCAGAGGTGCGAGGAGCACGTGGTTCTGAAGCTTATGCCCATCTTGATGCCGATGGACTTCCAAACCCTGAAACCCGTGTTGGACCAAACGATGTATTGATTGGAAAAACAAGCCCACCGCGGTTTCTTGAAGAGCCGACAGATCTCGGGTTAAGTCCACAGCAAAGGCGAGAGAGCTCTGTTACAGTGCGCTCCAATGAAAAAGGCATCATCGATACCGTAATACTCACCGAAACTGAAAGTGGCGCTCGCCTTGCAAAAGTGAGGACCAGGGACCAGCGAATACCGGAAATAGGAGATAAGTTCGCATCCAGGCATGGTCAAAAGGGTGTTATAGGTTTAATAGTGCCCTATGCAGACATGCCTTTTACAGAAAATGGCATGATCCCTGATCTTATTATTAACCCACATGCAATCCCTTCACGAATGACTGTAGGGCATGTGCTTGAGATGATTGGCGGCAAGGTTGGAAGCTTGCAGGGACGGAGAGTTGATGCCACACCGTTTTCAGGTGAGGAAGAGGTAGACATGCGGGCTGCTATGCAAAAAGCAGGATACGCCCATACTGGAAAAGAAGTGCTCTATGATGGGGTGACAGGAAGACGTATTTTAGCTGATGTGTTTGTAGGAGTTATTCTATATCAAAAGCTCTATCACATGGTAGCTTCCAAGATGCATGCACGTTCACGTGGACCAATACAGGTACTCACCCGCCAGCCAACAGAAGGACGTGCAAGAGAGGGAGGTCTGCGGTTTGGAGAGATGGAACGTGATGTGCTCCTTGGGCACGGTGCTGCCATGGTATTAAAAGAACGTCTGCTCGATGAATCTGATAAAGTGAAAGAGTATGTCTGTGGGCACTGCGGCATGATTGCAATGATTGATCGCCGCAGCAACAGGGTATTCTGCAGCAATTGTGGTGCTAATACTGACATTCATTTAGTTGAGATGAGCTATGCCTTTAAGCTGCTACTGGATGAAATGAAATCACTTGGTGTTGCACCAAGATTGGTATTAGAGGATGCAGTATAAATATGAAAGACTGCACACAACGTTGTGCAGAAATACTAAAATAGGTTTTAATATATGATTCACTCAACTCCAAAAAAAATTGGCAAAATCAAATTTGGGCTCATATCCCCAAAAGAATTTAGAAAAATGAGTGTTACCAGAATAATAACAGCAGATACTTATGATGATGATGGTTTTCCTATTGATATGGGTTTAATGGATACAAGACTTGGTGTCATCGATCCAGGGCTTCGCTGTAAAACATGTGGACAGCGGGCAGGTGAATGCCCGGGACACTTTGGCCACATCGAACTGGTAGCACCTGTTATTCATGTAGGTTTTGCAAAACTGATTCGAAAGATTCTGCGTGCAGTGTGCAGATCATGCGGGTCACTCTTGTTAAATCCATTAGAAAAGATGAAATATTTAGATGATATATATGCTAAACAGAGGTTGGGGCAGCCTGTTGAAGATGTGGTAAACACGGTATTCAAGGAAGCTCGAAAGATAAAGGAATGCCCTTATTGTGGTGAGCGGCAGCTTGAGGTTAAATTTGAAAAGCCGACCACGTATGTTGAGGATAAACATAAACTGATGCCTGCAGACATCAGGGACCTCTTTGAGAAGATATCTGATAAAGACATGGAAGTAATGGGCATGGATCCAAAAAGTGCACGTCCGGAATGGATGCTTCCAACGGTACTGCCAGTACCTCCTGTAACCATGCGGCCGTCTATCACACTTGAATCAGGACAGCGAAGTGAGGATGATATCACCCACAAGCTGGTAGATATTATCAGAATCAACCAGCGTTTTCAGGAAAATCGAGAGGCAGGAGCCCCACAATTAATCATAGAAGACCTGTGGGAGTTACTCCAGTACCACATTACCACATTCATAGATAACACAGTGTCAGGTGTGCCGCCAGCACGCCATCGTTCAGGTCGCCCACTCAAAACATTGTCCCAGCGATTAAAGGGGAAAGAGGGGCGATTCAGGGGCAGCCTGTCAGGAAAACGTGTTAACTTTTCAGCACGAACGGTCATATCTCCTGATCCGAATATTAGCATCAAAGAGGTAGGAGTGCCAGAAGAAATTGCAAAGGAAATGACCATAACCATGAATATAACGCCGCGAAACATCGACGAGGCAAAGAAATATGTGTCAAGAGGAACACAGCAGCATCCAGGTGCAAACTACGTAATTCGAAGCGATGGACATCGCATCAAGATTGCAGATAAAAATACTGAGGAGCTTATTACGACGATGGAAGTTGGCTGGAAGATAGAGAGACATTTAAAAGATGGCGATATAGTGCTCTTTAACAGACAGCCTTCATTGCATCGGATGAGTATTATGGCTCATGAAGTAAAGGTACTTCCACGAAAGACTTTCCGATTGAATCCGGCAGTCTGTCCACCATATAATGCTGATTTTGATGGTGATGAGATGAACCTTCATGTGCTTCAGACAGAAGAAGCGAGAGCAGAGGCAAAAATACTGATGCACGTGGATCAGAATATTCTTTCCCCAAGGTTTGGCGGACCAATCATAGGCGGCATACACGATCACATCTCTGGATCGTACCTGCTTACCAATAGAGATAAAAAAATACACAAAGCAGAGGCTCTTGAGCTTCTGAAAAAATCTAATATCGGGGAACTTGTAGAGCCTGCCGGGTATGAAAATGGAAAGCCTTACTGGACTGGCAGGCAGATTTTCAGCATGATATTACCAAAAGGATTATCTCTTGAATTCAAAGCAGAAATATGCGAACACTGTGATGTGTGCAAGAAAGAGAAATGTGAACGTGAAGCATACGTGATAATCGAAGATGGGGTGGTTAAATACGGCTCTATTGATGAAAAGGCAGTGGGAGCGTTTAAAAGTTTAATCCTCGATAAGATTTACAAGGAATATGGTGCGGAAAATGCTCGAAGATTTGTTGATGATATGACACGACTTGCCATACGTGCTATTATGAAAATAGGGTTAAGCTTTGGGATAAGTGATGAAGATGTGCCTAACGAAGCAAGTGTGCAGATTGATGAAGTACTGCATGATGCAGAAGAGCATGTTAAAAAGCTCATCTCAGCTTATAACGCTGGAGAACTGGAACAATTACCAGGACGAAGCATCGACGAAACACTGGAGATGAGAATCATGCAGGAACTTGGAACAGCAAGAGACAATGCCGGTGAGATTGCAGGTAGACATCTTGGTCTTTCCAATTCAGCAGTAATTATGGCACAATCGGGTGCAAGAGGTTCAATGCTCAACCTTACCCAGATGGCTGGTTGCATCGGGCAGCAGGCTGTGCGAGGAGAACGTATCCAGAGAGGCTATAATGATAGAACTCTTTCTCACTATAAACGAGGTGATCGTGGTGCAGATGCACACGGTTTTGTCAAGTCAAGCTATAAAAAAGGCTTATCTCCAACCGAGTATTTCTTCCATGCCATAGGTGGACGTGAAGGACTGGTGGATACTGCTGTTCGTACTTCACAATCCGGGTATTTGCAGCGAAGGATGGTTAATGCACTGCAGGATCTGGAAGTGCAGTATGATGAAACAGTAAGGGATACCAGAGGCATGATCGTACAATTCAAGTATGGAGAAGATGGACTTGATCCAATGAAAGGAGATTTTGGAACAAGGGAAAGCATCGCACGCATCATCGATACCGTGTTAACTACAAGAGGACAAAATGATTGATTCAGACGTAATAAATTCAAGAATTCGAGGCTTACCGATTCCACTGAAGATATGTGAAACTTTAATCAGTGAACTTGAAAAGCAAGAGTTAACCGAAGAGGAACTTGAAAAAATCATTGAGCTTACACTTAAACGATATAAGCAATCATCCATCCCCCCCTACGAAGCTGCTGGTGTCGTGTCCGCTCAATCCATTGGCGAGCCTGGCACACAGATGACTATGCGTACCTTCCATTACGCTGGTGTGGCTGAAATAAATGTAACTCTTGGACTTCCACGAATTATTGAACTGGTGGATGCACGCAAGAATCCAAGCACCCCGATGTTAACGATTTATCTTGAAAAAGAGTATGGCAATGACAGAAATAAATCACGGGATATTGCGTGGGAGATAGAATCAACAATTCTTTACCATTTAGGAGACATTACAACCGATGTTTCTTTGATGGAAATTACTGTAAATCTCAGTCCAAAGGCTCTTGAGATGCGAAACATGACTGCAGAGGAAGTAGCATTAAAAGTAGGGGATGCAATAGGCTTGCCTGTAAAATTAAACGAGTACGCTCTTACTACATCTCCTGAAGAGGTATCGTATCGCGAACTGCTCCAGCTCGCTAAGAAGATACGATCTGTTCACTTGAAGGGGATCAAAGAAATAAAAAGGGTGGTAATCCGTAAAGAGAGCGACGAATACATCCTGTACACCGAGGGTTCTGCTCTCAAAAGTGTTATGGAAGTAGGTGGTGTGGATGCAACCCGCACACGAACAAATAATATTCTTGAAATGGCAGAGGTGCTCGGTATTGAAGCCGCCCGGCAGTCAATCATAGACGAAATAATGGCTACACTAAGAGAACAGGGTTTAACCGTTGATATCCGTCATGTGATGCTTGTTGCAGACATTATGACCTGCGATGGAGAGGTTAAACAAATCGGACGGCATGGCATATCAGGCGAAAAAGCAAGTGTGCTTGCAAGAGCTGCTTTCGAGGTTACTGTACATCACCTGTTGGAATCAGGCATAAGAGGTGATATTGATGAATTGGGTGGTGTGACGGAAAACGTGATCGTAGGGCAACCGGTCAAGCTCGGAACAGGCAATGTAAGACTGATAGCAAAAACAACATAGAGGTTTGAATTATTATGGTTGAGATAGATAGTATACTGAGAAATGTCATTAAGAAAGGTAAGGTAGTAATTGGTGCAAAACAGGTAATTAAAAATGTAGACAGCGGTCTGGCAAAGATCGTGGTTGCAGCTTCAACCTGCCCACCAGAGTTAAGAAATAAGATCAATATTGACGATTTGATTGAATATAATGGCAATGGAGTGGAACTTGGAACTGCGTGTGGGAAACCTTTTTCGATAGCTGCCCTTGCAGTACTTGAAGGTGATGAAAGCGATATTACCGCACTTAGAGGCCTCTCATCTTGAGTGAAGTTAAACTTGACACAGACGGGATGCGATACATTGTACTGTTTGAGCAGATAACAGGGGCATCCCCCATAGATTGCATGATAGATGATGAGCTTAATAAAGTAACATTTGTTGTAAAAAGTGAAGATATGGGTGCAGCTATTGGTAAAAGTGGTGACCATGTTAATCGCGTAAAGTCGATGATCAATAAACAGATAGAGATCATAGAGTATTCTGATGATGTGCGTGAGTTCATAGAAAATGTTATCCAACCAGTCTCAATTAAAAATATTAATATAGAGGAAAAAAAAGGTAAGCGTATTGCTTATTTAAATGTATCTGCCGGAGAGAGGGGCTTCGCTATAGGCAGGGGGGGTCGAAACATAGGTAGGGTAAAAACGATTGTTAGCAGGCACCATGACATTGATGAAGTAGTTATTCAATGAAAGTTAGTCTTCTTTAGTGTGAATTAGGATAACTTCAGAGCTAATCCCCTTCAAATGTAGGATACAACCTGTAAAAGATCCACTGTTTGAACACCACTTATCCGGTCAACGATAACAGGTGCATGTTCAAGGTAGTTGATGTATTCGTGAAGGTTGATACCTGTTCTCACAAAAAACACTCTTCCACCAGCAGACGCTCCGGTTTTTTTAAGATGAGGTATACGCAAGAATCCAAGTTTCTTTGATGCTACGTACCCAACGTGGTTTGATGGGTTGTCTGATATACACAACTCTGCAATAGTTTTGAAATTAGCTACCTTGCTTGCAAGAGTTATGGCTTCTCTGATTATCTCTGTTCGTTTATCAATTTTTAAAGTTGATAATTCTTTTCTAAGTGCTTCTACCGCTTCTGGCTTCATATCCATTCGTGTTACACGTACTCCTCTGAAACTGTCTGGTTCAAGCCGCTTTTTATTCTCACAGTTCATAATTATTGCACCCCTCATATTCCCTCCATCAGGTGCTGGTCCTTTCTGAAGTAGTTCGAGGGCATGATGCACAGCAGTATCCGGTATGCCGCTATGAATAAGGGCGTCCGCAGCAAGCCCTTTTGCCTGCACGTGGCTTTTGATTGCTATGCTTGTAAGTGGCAATGCTGGTATGTACTGGATCACATCTGTTATTTTCTCAATTGTTATGTGGATAATGTCTGGAATGCCGTTTTCATGTGTTTCCGCTCTCTTTGATAGCTCTTCTACTACCAGTGGGATGTCTTTTTTAGGGATGATTCTCTCTGCACCCGAGACATGCCTTCTATTAACACTTGCTCTCATTCGAATACTAAACATAACTGTGCACCGTTAGTCCAAGATCAGCAATCATCTGCAGGTCTTTTTGTGGGCTCTGGCCTTTCGTTGTAAGGTAGTTTCCAAGAAGTATTCCATTGGCTCCGCTGATCAGTGCAAGGCTTTGAAGGCTGCGAAGACCAGATTCACGTCCTCCTGCAAGTAGAAGGCTCTTATCTGGTAGAATAAGTCTGTACACTGCTATGGTTTTAATTATTTCAAGTGGTGATGGCGGAACGATGTTTTCAAGCCCGGTTCCTGCAATTGGTGTTATGATGTTAATCGGAACAGCATCAACATTCAGTTTTTTTAGAGCAAGTGCAAGTTCTATTCGATCAGCGGGCGTCTCCCCAAGCCCGATGATTCCGCCAGAGCAAACTTCAAGTCCGCTTTCTTTTGCAATCCTGACCGTGTTGATTCGCTGCTCATAAGTATGGGTGCTGCACATCGAAGCAAAAAAACTCTTTGAAGTTTCAAGGTTGTGGTGGATGCGTGTTAGACCAGCATCCTTAAGCATCGCTGCTCTTTTTCCAGTGATTGCCCCAATAGAGGCGCAGACTGATAGGCTGGTCTTTTCTTTGATCTGTTTTATTGTGTGCAGTATACTGCCAAACTCTTTCTGGTTGGGGCTTAATCCACTGGTAACAATAGAAAATCGGGTCGCTCCCATATCTTCACCACATTTGGCAAGATCAACCAGGTCTGCTGTCTGCATCAGTGAATATGGTGTGATGTTTGTGTGATTATGTACCGATTGGGCACAGAAACTACAGTCCTCACCACATAAGCTGCATTTGGCATTGACAATAGAGCATGTATCAACAATATTCCCATGGTATCTACGTGTTATTGTATTTGCGAGCGAGAAGAGCTCAACGATTTCAGTATTCCCAAGATTTAGTAAGAGCAGTGCTTCTTCCTTTGTGAGCTTGTATCCTCTCGGTATTTTTGATTTGAGTTCTTCAAAACACACCATAGATGTCTTTTAAGAATTACTCTGGTTTTTCGTACAACCTGGTTTTGGACAGTATTCGGCCATCTCTGGCATGCGGTTTTCGTGATACGGTATCATTGCACTTCTCGATTTCCCGTGCTTCATCTGCAAGCATTGAAGCAGTTCTTACCATCTCATGCCCTGCTGCTGTTGTGAGTGTGATTGCTTCGATCCCTTTCATACCAAAGCATGCTTTGGAGTTGATTTCAGCAGCTTTTAATAGAACGTGCAGTGCTGCAAGTGCCTTCGCTTTTGCGTATGAGTTTGAGAAACCACCATATTCTATACATTTTTCCGGCTTTGCAAGAATGTGAGGCAGGTTCAATGTTTCACCTGCTTTGATCTCTTCGATCACACCATCGATTGTTTCCTGCACAAGCCTTATTGCACCAGTAAATGCAAGAGTTTTATTCACCTCAGAATTGAAGTTAACCATTTCCACTGTATCAAGATATTCTCTTTTTGCACCGATGAGAGGATCGACAGGCAGAATAATATATCCAAAGCCTGCATCTGCTAATTTTTGCCGCTCGTCTTTTTTAGTTGGCCCATCAGATACTAATATTGTAGGCACGTCTTTCCAGATCCTTCGTGCCTCAGCTGGTCCCTGCATGTTGGGATTGGGGCTTACCATGATTAAGAGATCCGGATACCATCTTTTGAAGTGTTTTGTATCGTCTGCCTCTTCTTTGCCCATCTTTGCTCCACTGCTAAAAGTTCTGGTGTTAATGTCTTCACGCTCTGCGATCTCATCAAACAGCAGATCAATTGCGAGAGACGTACCAATATTTCCCATTTTGACAAATCCTACTTTCACCATAATCAATCACACAACATGGAATTGGTTAATTCACATATATGTTTTTGGATTTTATCAGTATCTCCAAAAAACTTTTAAATTTTCTTTCAATTATTCTTTAATCTGAAATTAGTAATTTCTATTCGATTGAATCCCAAGCAGATTTTATCATAATCTTTATATACAAGGGATATCCATAAAATGTCTTATGAAGAAAGTAGAAATACAACTGCAAAATCGTATAGAAATTGATGACATTCATGGTTTTTTCATTCGTAAAGTAACAAAATTCGGGAAGAACCTGCTCAAACATGAAGAGACTCCAACGTTTCAACTGCGACATCACATAATGTGACAGCCTCATGTAAATCATTACTTGTGAGTTTTCTAACAATACACATTCCCATGACAAAACCAAAGAAGCCTCGATAGAACAAAAAAGACCTGTCAAATTAGAAACCAGAACTCTTAAATTTAATTTGGCAGTATCTCACAACTGTCCAATGAAATACTTGATATGGGAAGAAATTTATGTATGGTGAAAGTTGTTAGAACGACTATAAATATTTGGAAGGAATGAAAATGGCCAGTTATATTACAAATGTTGATCCCGAGATTGCAGAAATCATGCGGCTTGAAATAGAAAAGCAGGAGCATAAAATCAATCTGATTGCATCAGAGAATTATATAAGCAGTGCAATAATGGAAGCGCAGGGTTCTGTAATGACCAATAAATATGCAGAAGGCTACCCAGGCAAGAGGTACTACGGTGGTTGTGAGTATGTGGACATGGCAGAAAACCTTGCCATAGAACGGGCAAAGCAACTCTTTGGTGCAGAGCATGTGAACGTGCAGCCCCACTCTGGTACTGCTGCAAACATGGCAGTCTACTTCGCAGTGTTAGACTTTAACGACACCATATTGAGTATGGACCTTTCGCATGGAGGACATCTTTCACACGGCAGCCCGGTGAGTTTTTCAGGTAAGTTCTACAAGGTCGCACCCTACGGCGTGGATAAACAAACAGAGACTATCGACTATGATAATCTTGCTGAACTTGCCCGTACCCATAAGCCAAAACTTATTGTGGCGGGTGCAAGTGCATATCCAAGGCTTCTTGATTTTAAACGATTTAGGGAGATTGCAGATGATGTTGGTGCCTATTTGATGGCAGATATCGCACACATCGCCGGGCTTATTGCAGCAGGTGTACATCCGAGCCCGGTACCTTATGCTGACTTTGTCACCACTACCACGCATAAAACACTGCGGGGAGCACGTGGCGGCGTAATCTTATGCAAAGAAGAACATGCTAAAATAATTGATAAGACGATCTTTCCTGGCATCCAGGGCGGGCCACTCATGCACGCAATTGCAGCAAAGGCAGTAACCTTCAAAGAGGCGCAGACGCCAGCATTTGTAGAATACCAGAAACAAATCGTTAAAAATGCAAAAGCTGTAGCAGAAGAACTGGGTAATAATGGTATGCGTTTGGTAGCAGGTGGTACCGACACTCACCTCATGTTGGTCGATCTTACGGAATATGACCTGACCGGTAAAGATGCAGAAGCCTTTCTCAGTAAAGTTGACATTATATTAAATAAGAACACTATTCCCTTCGAGACCAGAGGGCCTTTTATCACAAGTGGTATTCGAGTCGGCACTCCGGCAGTAACCACCAGGGGAATGAAGGAATATGAAATGCGCATCATAGCAGACTGCATATCAGATGCAATCCATAATCGTCATGATGCAGCAAAACTGGATCACATAAGTGATCAGGTGCATGAACTCTGCAAACAATATCCAGTATTAGTTTAGGAAATGGTTTGGAATGCAGAACGATGAAATAATAGATCCGCGAATAATCGATGGGCGAGGGATAGCTGATAAAATCGAAGAGCAAGTTAAAAGAGAAGTTGAAAAACTTAGACAAAAAGGCATCCAGCCAACCATTGCAACCATACTCGTTGGAGAGCATCCACCTTCCAAACTATACGTCAAGCTGAAAGAGTGGGCATGTAAACGTGCAGGCATTCGATCAGAAGTTCACAAGTACAGTGAAGACGTAGCGTTGGAGGAGATTATTAACCTCATAGATGAACTGAATAACCGAGTTGAGATAAACGGCATTCTGGTGGAACTCCCACTGCCGGAACACATCGATGAACATGAGGTGATGTCTGCAATCGAACCTTCAAAGGATGTGGATGGGTTTCATCCATTAAATATGGGAAGTATGCTGATAGGCAAAGAAAGGTTTGTACCATGTACATCAGAAGGCATCATCCGTGCCCTGGAAAAATATCATATCGAGGTGCTCGGCAAAAACGTGGTGGTTGTGGGCCACAGCAATGTGGTGGGAAAACCCACATCAATCATGCTACTAAATCGAAATGCTACTGTTGAAACATGTCACGTGTACACCCAAAATCTTAAGGAGCATACACTTCGAGCAGATATATTGATTGTAGCTACAGGTGTGAAAGGTCTGATAACAAAAGATATGGTAAAGGAAGGTGTTATCATCTTCGATGTAGGGGTCACCTGGGTTGGTGAGAAGGTCTACGGGGATGTGGACTTTGATAGTGTCATCGAAAAAGTGAAACTGATATCCCCGGTTCCTGGTGGTGTTGGGCCGATGACCATTGCTATACTGATGGAGCACACAATAGAGGCTGCAAAACTCCAGCACAACTTACGATGACTGATGTAAACATTTCCGGTTTGAACGTTGGAGATAAACATCCTGTTAGAATCATGGGTGTAATCAACCTCAGTGTAGAATCCTTTTACAAGCAATCAGTCGTTAAACCTGATCTTCTTATTCAAACGGTTCAGCAGATGATACAGGATGGTGCTGAAATAATAGATATTGGGGGAAGGTCCACATGGCCGCCTGCTCCAAAGATCACTGTATCAAGTGAATATCGTCGAGTCATCCCGGCAATTGAAAAAATACGAGAAGTAACAGAAATTCCAGTATCCATTGATACCATGCACTCACAGATCGCAAGAGATGCACTTAATCTTGGTGCAGACCTGATAAACGACGTGAGCGGCTTTACCGGTGACAGTAACATGAGCCGGGTTGCAGCAGAATATGATTGCCCGGTCATTTTGATGGCAAGCAGAAACAAGCCAGGAGACGTGGTTGGGGTTGCTGACACTCTTGATGCACTCTCAAGGATTATCCGGAATGCAGAAAAAAATGGAGTCGGTAGCGAGCGCATCATCCTTGATCCGGCAATCGGACGCTGGTGTGAGATGCGAACCACCGAACATGATCTTGAAATTATCAGGAATTTTAAACGCTTCACTGTTTTTTCAAAAGCCTTTGCTTGCTGCACTCTCAAGGAAATCTTTCGTAGGTGATGTGCTTGGAAAACCACCGGGGGAACGACTATATGGAAGCATTGCTGCAACTGCAATTGCTGTATGCACGGGAGCTAATGTTATCAGAACGCATGATGTGGCAGCAACGGTTGATGCTGTACGCATGGCAGAGAAATTACACAAATAACAAAGATATTTAAGTTATCTTAAATAACATAGGACATAAGATTAATGGAAACACGGCATACATGAACACAAAAATATTAACAATAATTTTATTAGTAGCACTCACCTCACCTTTAGCATCTGCAGACTGGTCACAATTCCACTATGACCCAGAGCGCACAGGAAACGTGAGCGGGGATGCACCACTCACAGATACACTCCTGTGGAAGATGAAACCATCGGTCGGCTACATCGGGGGTGGTGCAAGTATCGTTGATAGAAATTGCAGTAGGCGTTGGGCTTGTATTTGCAGGTGGCGATACATAGGAATCTACTTGTAAGCCTGCACACGTCTGGAATCGTATCTCTGCTGCGCCTCGATTTTCACACGCGTGGGTCAAACCATCAGGTTTATGTGGTATAACTTTAATGTTACCAAGTGTTATGATTTGTGATCGTAGTATGATTAAAACGTGATGCTGTTTACGCGTCTGTCCAACGAGTTACACACCAGAACAAAAGAGGTGATGAAAATGAAAAGCAAAACACTGTATATAGGTCTGGCGGTAGTGGCGATCGGTTTGCTGGCCGTTGGGATTGCAGTATTCACAAGCGGTGATGATCTGCTCGAAAAACCTGAAGTGAGCGACCAAGAACAAGCTGCCAATGGGTCTGTGGTGGACGAGGAGACTTTGAGAGAAAATCATGATGGTAATGTGACAGTGGTGATTGCAAGCGAGGATAAATTACTTGGACAATATGAGAAAAGTGACAGGCATTTTAAAAAATCTATATCCAATCGCACGATAACTTATGTACATCAAAGAAGAATAGATGACGTAGAGGTTAGAGGAGACCATATAATATATGTATTCGACAAGAATACCAGAGAACTCATAGAGAAAGACATCCGCTGGAGGGATGATTTGTCGAATT
>CAJHIS010000023.1 GCA_905067555.1 Candidatus Argoarchaeum ethanivorans | reverse complement strand
CCACGGCAGGATCATCGGATATGAGTCTTCCGCCCCGGTTTCACCGTCAAGTGCATAAGGGGTGTCTCCGATCCCGTCACTGTTTGAGTCGCTTCCTCCATAATCACTCCAGTAGTTGCCTGTATAGTTGTTCTGCGGCTCGCCGCCGTAGGTGTAATCAACCGGTGTGGCTGTGTTCCAGTAGTTAATCCCGTTGTCGAATGCCTGCGAATCGTGCGTAATCACCTGGTTGTTCCCTATAAAGTCATTCCTATAGATCCTGTTCCAGTAAGTATCGATCCATGTGTTGTCTACGCGTATACCATGGTTGTCGTTGTACTTTATCGTGTTGTTGTATATCTCGCTGTAGTTACCTGAGACATATATTCCCCATCCTTCATTGCCACCACTCTCTGATGTACTGTTCAGGATGGTATTGTCGTTCACGGTGCAGTTGAAACCCATCAACTCGATGCCGTTTAAGTTTCTTGCAACAAGGTTATTCGATATTGTGATATGGTGGCTGTCAAGATATGGCATGTTCTCCATATACACATCTATCCCATACTTGTCGTTGTCCTGAACGGTGTTGTTATCCACAACCACGTAGCTGCAATTCTGTAGTTTTATGCCCTTCAACTGGTTCCATTCTAATGTGCTGTCATTAATTATGCCATTTGTTAGATTTCTGCAGAAGATGCCGCATTCACTGCAGTTATGGACTGTACAGTTGTTTATCACGAAAGGCACACTCGTGTGTTCTATACTGATGCCGCGACCTGCGCAGTTTTTCAGGTCCAGATCCTCGATGTAGTAGGTACTGCCGTCGTATCTGGCAAGACCCTCGGTTACAAGGGCATCGAAGTCACTGTTTGAAGTGACCACGATGTAATACCCAACCTGGTATTTCTCTGTTCTTGCGTTGTTGTTCTCGTTGCCTTCATCTACAGCGCCATTACAGTCAGCTACGACCGTGAAGTTGTGGCAGCCCTCTGTAAGGTTCACCGTGAAATTCACAGTGGTACTCGCACCTGCACCAAGTTCTCCTACACTATCTGTGCCGCCGGGACTGCCGTCGATATCCAGACGTACGTCAAATGCTCCTGCAGACACATTACCATAATTCTCCACGGTTGCCGTTATCGTATAATTTGTGTCCGGTCGCATCACCGTTGGGAATTCGATATCGGTTACGACAAGGTCAGGCAGAATTGAACGCTCTACGAGAAATACTTCAACGAAAGCACGCTCATAGAGTGGATCAGGGTCGTTATATTCAAGGAAATTGCTCGTGGCATCCAGATAACCTGTTGGTATATTGTTCCATCTGAGTAACACCTCACTATAACCACCAGCATAACTCTCTGTAATGTTGGGACTGCTGATGTCGTTGCCGTTGAGCGTCGTACTTCCATTGATCACGTGCGGCCAGCCCATCGACCATAGCTTCACTCTCGTTGGATCGGTTACGTGCGTGCCGTTGAAGTACTTGGAAGCATAGAGGTGGTTATCCGGACCATCACAATCGCTACCTTTTTCCAGATACAGCGCGCCTTCGTTTACCCAGTATGTCGTCTCAGACATGCTCGAATTCTCATACACAACCAGAAGGGCAA
Source organism: Candidatus Argoarchaeum ethanivorans (assembly GCA_905067555.1). GTDB lineage: Archaea > Halobacteriota > Methanosarcinia > Methanosarcinales > EX4572-44 > Argoarchaeum > Argoarchaeum ethanivorans_C. Next base: position 15,598 of record CAJHIS010000023.1, on the reverse strand, counting down.
TCAGGTATATCCTGCCGTCCCATCCTCCCCGGGCACAATCCGGACATGACTCGGTTTTCACGGTTATCGCGTTTGCTCCGGGTTTTATGTATGGTGTTGCATTGAAACTGTAGAACTGAACACCGCAGCCCACAGCATAGCCGTGCATGTTCACCAGATCCAGACCCTCATTATGGGGCATATTGGTGGAATTGTTGAGCATATCGCATCGCTCAGCCTGACAACAACTACACCCCTGTGCAGCAGGACACGGGTCACATGCCTTATACGTATCAGTGGTATAAGAGCCGATGGCTGTATTCTCAATAGTCATATTGAAGTATCCACCTTTACCAGGACTGCCCTGCCATACACCAGAGTATATCCTTGCTTCCTTTATTCCAGAAGGAACGTCAAAGGTCCTGGTCATTGGTGAGTACGACACCCAGCCCTGCTGCTCTAAGTAAACGCTGCCGTTCATTGTGCCATATAACTTTGTATTGGCGACGCATCCCGCACCCGGATCTCCCTGTGCACTGGCTGGCGTGCTGAATACTGCTAATGTTATGAGTACCACCATCGCAGCAATCATCATTATTGATATGGATTTATTCATACTTACTTACCTCCAGTTTTCATGTTCATCGGCAGAGCCGAAACTGTACCAACAACCGCAAGAAGCGGTGTTATTCTTCCATCATGTGCATAGTTCTTGTTCACCTGTTTGAGGTCACCTCTTTTGTCTATTTGCCCCATCTGATTCCATTCGCATCGTTTGCCGAGTCACGCCCCGTACATGCTGCCATTGATCATGCCCTAAATGGCACTGATATGCTGCATGCTGCATGCTGCAAGTATCACCAGCGTCACAATTGGTAATACGTAAGTCTTGTTCATGTTTTATCATATGTAGTTCTGCACAACGAAGTTGTGCAGTTGTGTAATACGTAAGTCTTGTTCATGTTTGATCTTTATTTCCTTCCTGAATCAACCATAACATTTATTGTTACTTTTAATGCAAATGGTAATAATACCCTGTATATATCATCCAATATAAGCCTTGTGATTTGTACTTAATAATCATGAATTATTGTATCAGGTAATATTTTAAACGTCTATAATTGCGATTTGCTTAACTCACATCCTGCGATTATGCCTGCGCTGCTCCATCCAGTACCCTGTCCCAAAGGTAAGTGCACATGCAGTAAGCATCGCAAACCTGATGATCCACTCCCACAAAGAGAAGATGCCCGCACCACCACCTCCACCAAGCACCGCTGAGATCATCTTGTTCATCACTCGCCCTGTAACCTCTTCGGTGAAGACTCCGCCTGTCCGCTCCCCTCTGCCTCCTGAACCCCTTGGTCCGGATTCATTCCCCCGGCCGCCCTCTGTGATGATCGCGTATTGGCTCAGAGCATTGTTCCCGGTCTCAATCTCGGTCCAGTCCTCACCTGAGAGCACGTCAACAGAAGCAGTGAGATTGTAGATATGACCAGGCATCACAGGGGTCCAGTTGTAAAGGTGAATCGTCGTGGAATTACCTGCGGCAAGATCGAGATGCGGGATCCTTATCATCTTCATCCCATCGATGTAGAATGTCACATTGAAATCATGGGCATTACTTCGACCATCATTTCTGATGGTGACGTTGATCGAATGCTCGATCCCGATTGGCGTATACTCTGGAGCCGTCAGGTCGATCACATTAAGGTCCGGGGGGTAGCGGATGAATAAGAAGGCGGCTGATGACATCATGCTTCCGCCGTCTATATACTGCAATTCAGCTGTGTTATCGCTCGCAATTAGATGCTCTGTTACACAACGATGGCCGATACCAATATTAGTATCCCATGCGCTTTCCCAGTTCCCCTTATTGTTAAAACGAAGCGCATTTATATCATTATCACCACCAGGAACAACCACCCATAGCGTTGCATTTGTCATATCCTTATCTTCCACCTCGCCTTCAAATACTGCAGTTGTGAACATATCTTCAACACCGAGCGCATTGGCATCCCCATATATCACATCTCCACCTTCATTGATCCAGTAGTTGGTCAGTACCCCACAATCACTCTCATATATAACAAGAAGACCGACACCGAATATCCCACAGGCATAAGGATCACGATAATTTGGATCAGAATCATATTTATCTTTGAAAGGACGTCTATCCACAATCACTGTATTATCGGGTTTGACAGCGTCTGATGGAATCTCATAAGCATAAGTACCCCATGCAACATCAAATTTGGTAGCATGAGGATAGTCCAAGTACCTTCTATCTTCTTCGCTTATCCACCCATCATTGAATTTTACATTCACCTCGGCAGGAACCGGAACATACTTACGCTCATTTATGCTAAATACTTTAGACCATGTCCAGTACAGATAGAGCCTTGCCAGTTTTACATCTCTTCCTTTTATATTTTCCGGAATAACATCCTCAAAGTTCACTACATAATCATTCCACGCTGCCCCCCCGCCTCCATACGTGCTATCCCCTATCGTGTAATTGATGTTGCCATAAACCCAGTCAGTATCATAAAGATACAACTTACCGCCGGTATAGTTTGTATGGGAATACACAGTTACAGGATTGTCAGTCGAGATTTCATTATTACTCTCATCCAGTTCCTTCACAACACCTTCTGGATCAGCAACGATTCGAATGTCATAGTCTATATCATCAGGTGGTTCCACTTCAGGTGTTTCCCATGGAAAGATATATTCTTCGTTTGGTGCAAGACTGATCGTCTCGTTGATGGTTGTGTTGTGCTCGAATGCTAATTCGTCTGTCGCGTTTATATAAAGTGTCACATTGAACTCCCCGGTGTGCAGATTTCCAATATTTCTGATCTTTCTGATATAGCATGTGTCACCCATGATAGGTGCATACGGAGACGTGGTCAAGTGTTTGCTGACAGCGATGTCCGCGCCCATCCTGATCGTTTCATTGTTATTATCCTCATCGAGTTCGGTGATGTTATTATCAGGATCGACAGTAACATTCAGATCGTACGGCTCCCTATACTCAGTCCAAGGCATCTCAACCTTCTCGATATCGCGTGAGCCAAGATGGTCGATCTGTTCATCCGAAACATTTCCCCACCTGTATTCTGTGATCCTGACCCATGTCCCTCCACCTCTGCATTTGATACAAATTGAATCCCCCTCGACCCATGGACTCCACACATCAGAGAACTCCCCACCACTGTATATTGCTACGGGGGGTTTGCGGTAAGAGAGACGTGCACGGTCTCTCACCTCGACATAACCATTCCTAACATCGATATGATCAAAATAAACCTGCATGTTGGAGGCACCAGGATGGCGTATACAGCCGCATCCCTTGTTGCATTCCATGGTCTCGTACGACTCAAATCTCACCGTGACATCTGATGCTCCGGATATACCACCAATCTCTTTAATGTTAACCACTGGCTTTCCTGTCCCTCCACGCACATAGGATCCACCAATAGTCAAATCAGGATACGCCATAATGATCTCCTTCTCAATCTCGTTATTGCTCTCGTTCATCTCATCGATCTCATCAAGCGGGTCAACGATTGCAATGATACGATGTATCGGCGAGCCGAAAACACTGATATCGTTCCAGGTTGCATTCACGGTCACATTCTCACCAGGTGCGAGCGTAAGATTTGCATGTTTGAGTAAACTGATGTATCTGATTCTATCGCCCAGATCGGTGGTCAGGTTTGCACCAGGCAGAGACGCATCAGTCCCACCTTCATTTTGGGTGGTGTTCACCCACAGATCAAACGTGAAACTTGCATTCTTCGATCCGTTGTTTGCGATGATTGCCGAGATATCCACATCATCTCCATCCATTGGGTGCTCTGGGGTGATGTTTAGCCCGATGATAGCCGGGTCTCTCGAAGCGTTCACATGGAATAGTTGACTGAGTTCATTGTTTGACTCACTTATCTCGCTTATTTCACCGTCCTTATCCAGTGTGACAGCGATTACGTGATCCCCGGTAGATGCATTCCACATCGATTTGATATTCTTTGATTCATTCGTATCCTTTGTAGAATTCAACCGCACTTCTTCTTTGAGGAATTCTTTTTCGGTCGTATATCCATCCAGATTGAACGATGCTTTGCACGTATAGATATAAGTGGTTTCCCCAGGCACCCGAATATCTGCATATGATTTCCCCTTCGAAATGTAAGTTTCAATCCATGCCTGCTCCTCGTTTTCATCACGAACCGATATTACACCCTGTCTCTTATCACTTACAGATGGTGGATCGAGATTTATCTCATTAAGATGAAGCTCTATCGTATCCACGCCCAGACGGTGGATCATCATTAAATTCTCGTAATCTTGAGTCACATATCCGTGATATTGAAGACCGGATAATGTTGCATCTGGCGGTATCGGCAGATATGACTGATTGAAGCTTCTATTGAAATGATACTTGTAGGTGCGGCTCTCCTGTTCATGGTCAACAAAGCTCACATTCGTTGTTCCATTCCTGAGTCCGATGTTTGATACCTCTGCAGTTATCTTCGTGGTGTCAAGATCTAAAAGATTGGTGTACGCTGCCGTTACACTCATAACCGTGAAGTCACGTGTCGGCTTTACAGACATCATCCCGGATAGTATATTGTCCGTTCTATGATCTTTATCTTCAGGCACCTTATTCTTAGGGTCGATCACAGCCATAATCGTGAAATCGCCCACGCTTACAGTCCGGTTCATCGAAATATTGTGCGAACTGTTTGCAGGCACATTGATCCCATCGAAGAGCATCGACGTTCCATTCTGATAGATCGGATAAAAGTAGATATCAAATACTGGTTCAGAGCTATAACCCCGTGGAGTGATAAATACATTCGTTGTGTTCCCATTCACCAAAACCGAACATGACTTATAAGGTCTTGCCACCTCACTGCCACTTCCATCGTATACTATCACATCGTCTTTGATCATGCATCTACCATCAGTGACATAAACAGGTGTGGATACGTTAAGATACAGATATTTTGCACCAGGATATGTTTTGTTTATCCATTTCCCTGTCGAGTTGGTACACCGACATCTTTTCTGGAAACCGAATGGTGTGTAATCAAAGAACAGAGCAGCACTGAAGTTGGCAGCAGGCATAGAACCGGAATTATTGATCGCTGCAGTGACGACTACTTCGTCCTCATCGTAAGGCTCTGTTGGTCCAAACAGCACCTCACCATGAAGCCCTGAAGTCTCCCATGATATAGCTCCTGAAAGCTCTGCACCACTGACATACCGCTCCCAGGCCACGATGTTGTTCGTCTCGTTCGTCTCATCTATCTCATTCTCCCAATTCACTTCAACCTTTATCAGATGGCAACCTACCGTCGCACTCCAGTTTGTGACCAGTGAGATCGTTGACCCATCTGCTAAACCCAGTATTCTCTCCTCTTCAATTGGAATATCATCGATAAAAAATCTCACACTGAAATTGCCTGCACCTTCTACACCGATGTTGGCAATGTATGTTTTTATCGTCACGTTGTCGCCGTGTTTTATGGCGTCGTCTTCACCGATATTGGTACCGTTCAGCCATAACGATAGGTTGGAAACGATGAGGTCTGCAGTCTGCACAGATATGAACTCTGCTAACCTGTTATTTGACTCATTATACTCTGTGACATCGCCTTCGGGGTCAACAATTGCGACGATGAATCGTTCTCCAACCACAGATGTGTTCCAGTTAACCGTGATGCTCTTTGGTTCATTGATCTTGAGGTCATGCACCGAGGTATCGATGATGCAGCCGGGCGCAATATAGTATACCTTGCCCACCCTTGCAGAAGCGATCTTCGTTTCGGTGTTTGTTACAACTATCGTGGTACTATTATCAAACATCCATGGAGTCCATCCATGGAAATTCTTATCGTAGCATATAATCCCACTTCCACTGCCATCATTGATGCAGACCTTACATCCGTCTTCCACCTCTAAATCCAGATACAACTTCATTGCTGTTGCATTTTCCCTCGTTATCTCTATCTGTTCACGCTCGGGTCCGCTCTGCTCACAAAGATTCTCGATGTGCCTCTCTGCCCAGTCATAGATACAGAGGGTGACGACGTCACTCACGTTCTTCCTCCCAACATTTGCAATTGTAACATTGATACTCACCGTCTCCCCTCTCATTGGATTCATGGGGTAAACATCAAGGCTTTCAAGCACGAGTTCGGGTGCATTCACGAATATTTTCTGTGTAAGAATGTTGTTTGTCTCGTTGATCTCCTGTATCTTCCCTCCCGGGTCTGCCACCACGATTACGTCGTGCTCGCCTGGAGAGCACATAACGTTCCATTCAATCTCTGCATACCCGGTTCCGTTGCCGCCATCGAATGTGATGCTGTAACTTCCTATCTTATGCTTGTAAGAAAATTCATCGATATAGAAGCCCACATCAACGCTGCCATTCTGATTCAAGATGTTCGTTATGTTCACTGTAGCGTTTAGGATTACATCATCATAGAGATCCAATTTCAGGGGATCACGAGCAGTGCCGTTGACAGAGAACAACAGGTTCGTTACATTGAAGTCGCGGGAATAGTCTACATGCACGTTCCGCAGTAAAGAATGGTTCGTGCTGTCATCCTCCTCAAGGTCCAGATTCTCAAGCGGGTCGATCTTGACTCTTATTGTGTAGTCGTCCGCGATTTCAATCCATTTACAGTTTCTCCGCCCGCACTTCCCAGTGCACTCGATCTCTCGAATACTCGCATTCCATAGCACCGAGATGTTTGTGGAGTTGCCAGAACCAAGACCTTCGATGCAATTCCCAGTAATCGTCTCAAGGTGATCATAACCAGTCCGCGTATCGTCTACCTCTTCTGGTCGATAGATCTCGGTGAATTTCACGGTGAACGCTGCCGCATCCATCCTGCCCAGATTTTCAATGGTCGCATTTACCCACACCGCCTCACCATCCCATACCACTGGCTTTACCGATAGATCCGTGATTGTAAGATCAGTTCCGCCAAGGCGGATCACATTGCTCTCTTTTCTCTGCTTCTCCACATTCGCAAGAATCGTGTAATTCTTTCCAGGTTTGAGTGGGGGACTTGTATTCCATTCCACATTATAAAGCCCGGACTCGCCTGCGCTCAAGGTGACGGTTCTGTTGCCGAGACGAAGCTGGTATTTATCGATTGAAAGTTCGGCCATAGTGAAGGAACCTGTCCCGTCGTACTCACTTATTGCATTTATTTCAACCGCTGTACCATTGGTCCAGTCAGTCCAGACATCATTCCAACGCCTTGCGACACCGTCCACCACATAACCATGTGTATCATAATCAATCTTGGACGTCTTTGCATCATGCCCTTCTCCGTATTTAACATAAAAACACACTGGGTGATGTTGACATTCCTTATCAGTGACAGAAGCATTGACCTTACCTGCCTTATTTACTTTCTTTATTTTAATGTAATCAAAATGAAATCTTATCGGGACTTCTGGTTGTAATGCTGATGACCATGACTGAGGTTCCCCCCAAGAAGACCGTCTATATATCGATTCATTACTCTGCATGTAAAACCATACCGTGCTGTTTACCTCCGCACCCCCGTTGTTAATAATCGTTGCAGACACATTGACCAAGTCACCGCTGTTTGGCTCTTCCGAATCGAGCGTGATGTTTATTATATCCAAATCGAGTGGGTTTACCTGAAGTGTGCAGTTCTTCACATTGTTTCCCAAAGACACATCGTCGCCTCTGAAGCGGATGGTATCATGGAGATATATGACCCCACAATCTAGCTCTTCGAGTTTGTTGTCAGGATTCACCACTGCTGCAATCATGTGGCATCCACCCACTACATCCACATTCCAGCTCACAGAGACGGTCTTTGTTTCATTTACTTCCAGATGCACACTATCGTTCGTTCTGATTCTGGTAAACCGCTCTCCACAAGTTCCGGCAAAATCGGTGCTGTTGACAAAGAACGCAACACTCACATTCCCACCCGTATGCGATACATTGCTGTTACCTATGATTGCGGTTATATTCACACTATCAGCTTTTTCTGCCGTTTGCGGATCAACGTTCACACTCTCGACATAGAAGCCATACCTCGCTTCCACATCTAAACAGTCAGACAGTTCATTGTTGGCCTCATTGTTATCGGTAGCCGCATAAGGAATGCGTGCGGTTATTGTATGGTAGCCGGTTTCTGCCGGATTCCATATTACAGAAATAGTCATGTTCTCGCTGATGTTCAATCGCTCGACATGGGTTTCATTGAAGATAGCGCCGCTTGTGTTCGTATCGTTATATTTTAAACAGGTACCATCCCGGAATATGACCGTGAAATTGATCGCATCGACTGCACCGATGTTTGCCATCGTGGCGGTGACCTCCACATCCTGCCCCATATAACAGAGATCGTAAGGTATTTCGATCCCTGTCACTGTAAGGTCGGTGCCGTTGACGATTATCCCTTCACTCCGTGTATTATTTGTTTCATTCGTCTCAACAAAGTGATTACGCGGGTCAACCATGACGGTTATGTTATGCTCTCTTGCAGCGCCGTAAGCTGCACCTGTGAGCCATGATGCGTTGATGACCTTCGATTCGGTGACGTTCAGGGTCACGGGTTTTTCTGCGATCAGTGCTTCGTATCTGTCGATTTTGAATTCAGTGGAGCCGTGGCCAGAGTACATTTCTATCGTTACAGCATTGCTGTATATGTAATCAGTCCAATAGTCGCGTCCAATCCATACAGACCCCCACTTTTCACCTATCTGGTGAATTCTTTCAACCAAACGGCCATTTTTATCGTAAATATTGATATAGGCTCCTGAGTTCAGTTCATAATAACTAAAACGAATTCTTAATCCGTGAACGTCTGCTGGAAGTGAGATATTATCGGTGGAATATTGTCTACTTGGGATTTTCCTCTCAATCTCTATACTCCTGTTATCATAACATACCCCAACAACAGTCGTTCCGTTCCTAACTCCGTAGTTGGATATGTTTGCACTTACCCCTACAATATCACCAAGTACTGGCTCAGTTATGTTGAGGGATATCTCAGTGACTGCAAAGTCAAGCGAAGGATTCACATAGGTCACCTTGATCATCTCGTTGTTCGTCTCATCGCACTCGACCAACTCATTGTCCGGATCAGCCCTTACAGTTATATTGTGGCTTCCATGGACTGCCCATCCCATAAACTGGTCTGATAGGTTCCATACCGCAGAGATGTTGGTTGAGTTTCCTGCACCGAGCGATATATGTTCATCTGCGAGCACTGCCTCGTATCTGTCAACTGTGAACCCGGCATTCTGTGATTTTAGCCTGATGGTGCCGCCATCGCACCATTCTGTCCAGTGATCCGTTCCCGTTCCATTAATCCGCTCAACCAGTCGGGTTTCATTATAGATCGTGATGTTACCCGTGGAAGATACATCAAAGCTCTCAAGATGAACCCTTATTCTTTTAACATCCGGGAGTGTGATGGTATCGTTGATCGGGGTCTCCGGGTAGTCGTTCAGCATTCGTTCAATTGTTATACTTTTGTTATCATATAAGCTGACAAATGCCTCCCCCTCTGTTCCAACGTTTGCTATCGTTGCGTTGATCCTGATTATATCCCCTATTATTACCAATGGCTTATGTGTGAGTGTCAGGTTTGTGACTATGAAATCGGGCACACCCACAAACGTGGTCATCGTAAGGTTGTTATTCAACTCGTTAGATTCGTTGATTTCGTGATTGGAATCTGTGAAAAAGGTGATGTTGTAGTCTTCTTCGAAGCTTGGCTGCCATGAAAATGATATGTTTACGGATGACCTGTGCTGCAGACCACCTGGAATTCGTGTTTCATTCATATATTCACAGGACGTATTCGCCTGCCTGTTCACAGAGAACGAGATATTGAACGCTCCTGATGCACCAGTGCCATTATTCCATACAGTGACATTGATCGTGTTTGTTTTATTTGCGAATAGCGGAGGTATGGATACTCCTGATTCGGGTATAATCAAGTCCGGCATCCATCTGTTGATATTCACCTCGATTGCTCCTTGCTCAATCTCAGTCTGGTTGACAGTATGTGCGACATCTCCAATCGATGTTCCGTTCTTGCTCGCATTAATCAGCAACACATGTTCATCGCTCACGTTTGCAGCATCAAGCACCAGTTGATAGTAGTAACTAACATTGTGTGTTTCAGCCTGCCATTTCATGCCTGTATTGAAATTGGATATGTTTACCAGAGGACCGATGCATCCGCTGCTGTTTTCATGGAGAACCCACCCGTAGACGATGACAAGCTGTGTGGCATTTGAGTCGCTACTCGTCGCCGCATTCTTATCAAAAAGCGGTAGCGTACTTAGTGGATTCACACGCCATGTCCACTCCTGTATATCTGTGCCGTTAACATTGCTCGCTCTCACAGAGATGTTCCAGACACCGATTGCTGTTTTTTTGTGTGTGTAGGACGCGTCTGTCACGCTCTCGTTTGTTTGAACCGGCGAGCTATCGATCCACCATGTGACGTTTACCATCTGATCGATCGTGATGTTGAATGTCCGCGTTGCATTCTCGATATCATGAACCGGGAATTTAGGGGCATACTCCATGATTCTGGGTGCTACTGAAGTAAGCGTGAGATTAAGATCAAAGATTCCGCCGCTTTCAAGATCGTTTAGACCGACTGTGCGGTTCATGCTGTTGAATCCCGTGCCATCGGTAGCATTGAACTTAAGCACATTGCCGGCACTTACATTCCCGGAATCTATGACGAGTTCATAATAATTACATCTCTTCTCGGTTTCAGCCTGCCAATCCATACTTACGTTCAGGTTGGTGATGTTAACGACGATATTACTAGATGGATAACCATCTTCATAGCAAACATATCCAGAGATTAGAAATGGTGCGGTCGAGTTGCTGGTATCGATGACCTGAATTGATGAAACCGCACCGGTTACAATGATTCCGAGAAGGAGAAGCCTGAGACAGAGATGCAGCATCCTCATATTTTTCACCATCTGATCGGTTGAGTTGGTTTCATCCGAACCTGTTCATCTGATGTACCAGTGCAGGTGTGCTTGCTGCAAGCAGCATAATCACAATCACATATTTTTTCATTTTTTAGGTACCTTTATTGTTTTCTCTTATGATGCAGAGACATGGCTGCATCGCAGTTGTTTCGTATCAATTATACTATAGCTTTCTATCATAAATAACACTTGATAACATAAACTAATATCAAAGTTATACCATAGAACCTTATGGATTATATACTTTATAATACGATTGTCAAGATTTGTGTCATTTTTCCAACCTGACTACAACAAGAAAGTATTCCCCCCGGTTGGATTTAGCCGGGCTTTTAGCCGTTTAATATTCTCACACCCGCATTTTGATTTTTTTTCCTCGGTTGCAGGTAATTAAAGGCATTGAGAACTACAGACTAAGCTAAATCGGATGGCAGGAGCTTGGGGAAAGTGGGAGTGCACTTTAGTTATACCAGTCAGACAGCAAAAAGTAACTGCATGAATCGCAGCTTCCATGGACAGGGTGGTTATCAGAGAACGTTTGACGCTATAGCATCAAAAGAGCGTGAAAGCACAACCTTAAAGTATGACAGCGAAACTTCCATACGAGAACCATAAAATTTTTCACAGCGAAATAGCCATGATCGACCCATCCAAACTACCAGAACACCCGGGATGTTACCTTTTCAAAGATGCTACCGGTGGGATTATCTATGTCGGAAAAGCTAAGAATCTGAGAAAAAGGGTCAAGAGCTACTTTCAGAAGAACGATCTCAACCCAAAGACCGTGGCGATGGTGCAGAGGATCGATTTTGTTGATTTCATCGTGACTGACAACGAGGTTGAGGCATTGATCCTTGAGAACAACCTCATAAAGAAAAACAAACCAAAATATAACATCGACCTGAAGGATTCAAAGCGGTATGCGTACATCGAACTAACAGACGAGAAGTTTCCACGGCTTCTCGTTGCTAGAAGAAGAGTTGGTACTGGCAAGTTCTTCGGACCATTCGTCTCAGCTGCTGCACGCGATTATATCTTATCTGCCCTGAAGAAGACATTTCAGGTCAGAACATGCAAAAGGATGCCAAAGAAGCCGTGCTTGAGGCACCAGATTGACCTGTGCCAGGCGCCATGCGTAGGAAAGATTGATAGCACTGAGTATTCTGATAGGATGAAGGCGATTGAATTAATCCTCAAAGGCAAAACAGACGAACTCATTAAATCCAAAAAAAACGAGATTCTGGAAGCATCAGCAGAGTTGGACTTTGAGCTTGCTCTCAAATTGCGTAACCAGATTGAAGCGATCGAATGGCTGAAAGAAAAACAGAACGTGCAGCTCAATAAAAAATACGATGAAGATATAATCAATTACATCGTAAGAACTGGTAGGGTTTATCTTATCCTGTTTAACATCTACAAAGGCATCCTTGAAAATAAACAGGAGTTTGAATTCGATTGCAGCGATAAGTTCCTTGAAGAGTTTCTGGTCCAGTATTATTCAGGGGATACAGTACCTGCCGAGGTAATACTCCCTCGCGAGATTAATGGTTCGCTGATTTCATTTCTCAGAGTTAAAAGAGGGGATAAAGTATCTGTAAAGGTTCCAAAGATCGGAGACAAGAAGCAACTACTGGATCTCGTCCGGAAAAACATTGAAGCATCATTTTTTTCTGATATCGAGAGACTTGATGACCTTAAAGATAAACTCCACCTGACGAAGCCTCCGATTGTAATCGAGTGCTTTGACATATCGCACCTCTCAGGGACGTCCACCGTGGGATCCATGGTGCAATTCAGGAATGCATTGCCTGATAAAAGCAATTACAGGCGGTTTAAGATCAGGACAGTTGAAGGCATAGATGATACGAGAGCGATTGCCGAGGTCGTCAGGAGACGATACGCAAGGCTTCTCAACGAAGGCTCGGATCTTCCTGACCTGATTGTAATCGATGGAGGCATAGGACAGTTGAATTCTGGAGCAAGAGAGCTAAGAAAGCTTGGTCTTGAAATTCCCATCATATCCATTGCAAAGAGGCTTGAAGAAGTGTACCTGTTGGAACTCGCGTTTCCGCTGAAACTTCCCAAGAAAAGCAAAGCACTGAAACTGATACAGCAGATAAGGGATGAAGCACACAGGTTTGCAATCAGTTATAGCAGGTTGCTACACAAAAAGGAATTATTAAAATGAAATTTAAACTCAAATCGGATTTCAGGCCAGAGGGTTCGCAGCCAGAAGCAATACGAAAGTTGGTTGCAGGCATAAGAAAGAATTACAACTACCAGACTCTTCTCGGTGTTACCGGCTCAGGAAAAACGTTTACCATCGCAAACGTCATAAACGAGATCCAAAAACCTACACTGGTTCTCGCCCACAACAAAACACTTGCAGCCCAGTTGTACAACGAGTTCAAAGAGTTCTTTCCGGGGAACCGGGTTGAGTATTTCGTGTCCTACTACGACTTCTACCAGCCAGAATCATACATTCCGCAGAGAGACCAGTACATCGAAAAGGATGCCCAGATAAACTCCAAAATCGAGCAGATGAGGCTTGCTGCAACCGCATCATTATCCTCAAGAAAGGATGTAATAATCGTTGCATCAGTTTCATGTATTTACGGTCTCGGAAACCCTGAAAACTTCAAAAAAATGGGGTTTGAACTAACGGTCGGACAAAAAATACCAAGAAATGAATTCTTGAAGAAACTTGTAGCGATACAGTTCGAAAGAAACGATACCGAACTTATGCCAGGGCGTTTCAGGGTAAGGGGCGATACAATCGATTTTATCCCGGGATACTTCAACAATATCATCCGTGTGGAGATGTTCGGGGATGAAATCGAGACAATTTATGAGATTAACAAAAATACGGGTAATGTCATAGAAAAAATCAAATATTTCTTTATTTATCCTGCAAGACACTTTGTAATCCCTGAAAACCAGATCAAAGAAGCGATCGCATCGATGAAATCAGAACTCGAGAGAAATCTGCCGAATTTAGGAATGATTGAAGCCCACCGACTGAGAAAGAGAACCCTGTATGACATCGAAATGATCGAAGAAACAGGTTTTTGCAAGGGAATTGAGAATTACTCACTCCATTTCGACGGGAGAAAAAGAGGAGAGAAGCCATACTCCCTCCTTGACTACTTTGGGGACGATTTTTTAATCATAATCGATGAAAGCCACCAGACAATCCCACAACTACACGGGATGTACAATGGAGACTATTCCAGAAAAAAGAACCTGGTTGACTACGGTTTCAGGCTCCAAACAGCACTTGATAACCGCCCCCTGAAATTCGACGAATTTGAAGAGTACATGAAACGGAACAGGGTGATCTTCACATCAGCAACGCCGGGAAAGTACGAACGACACGAGTCAAGGCAGGTGGTTGAGCAGATTATAAGACCCACAGGTCTCGTTGATCCGGTGGTTTTTGTACGACCAATAAAAGGTCAGATCGATGACCTGAAAAAAGAGATTGGTGTTACGATAAAACGCGGCGACCGGGTGCTTGTTACAACGATTACAAAGAGGCTTGCCGAAGAATTAACAGAATACCTGGCAGAACAGGGGATAAAAACAAGATACCTTCATTCCGACATCAACACACTCGAACGAACCGAAATAATAAGAGAACTCCGGCTGGGAAAGTTTGACGTTCTTGTCGGGATAAATCTTTTGAGAGAAGGGCTCGACATACCGGAAGTCGGGTTCATCGGGATACTTGATGCTGACAAGGAAGGATTCCTGCGGGACACCAAAAGCCTGATACAGACGATAGGAAGGGCTGCACGAAACGTGAACTCAAAAGTAGTGCTGTACGCAGATAAAGAGACCGATTCCATAAAACAAGCTGTAAAAGAGACAGAACGGCGGAGAAAACTTCAGACAACATATAACAAGGAGCATGGCATCATTCCTGAAACGATTGTAAAGGCAATCAAGGAAAAGGAGATCGAGGTAAAGGATACAAAGCACATACCAAAAAAGGATATTCCAAACCTAATTATAGAAATTGATGCAGAAATGAAAGAAGCTGCTGACAAACTCGACTTTGAAAAGGCAATTGTACTCAGAGAGAAGATTACCGAACTCAAGAAAAGAATCGGGTGAAGTGTTTGGGACTTGACCCGAAACCACAAGTGGCATCATAGCCATCAGAAACAAACACGCTACATTGCAGGCGCTTTAGAATTGCAGTGGAGTATGTGCGACCTTCATACGACTTAGGCTTACTCTGGAATCATAACCTTTGAGATTGAAGCCGGTGCCTAAAAGAATCCCACCAGTGTCAAGCAAGAAGTCTGGTTTGGCACCCAAATACCACGTAACGTGACAGCCTCTCGATTACAGCTTTGCACCTAAAGTATCAATTCAATCCGACTTTAGGGTCAAGTATCATTATGTTGTCTTATCGGGTTCTGTTGCATTTACATGCTCCTATCGCCACCCCTTCTCTGTCCATACTTACACCAACAAGCAATCCCCCCAGTCATAGATGCCTCTGACTGTGTAACAGGCTATTTGGTGGAGGGTTGGTAACTGCGGATGATGGATGTTTTGTGCATCTTTTGATGTC
>CAJHIS010000022.1 GCA_905067555.1 Candidatus Argoarchaeum ethanivorans | reverse complement strand
GAAATCAGAAAAGTTCAGGTCACAGGCGGTTCATCTTATATTATCACCCTGCCAAAAGAATGGACAAAATCATTGAACATAAAGAAGAATGACCAGTTGGGATTAATTACCCAGCCAAATGGAACATTACTGGTTACAACTGAAATTACAGGAAGACAGGTACAAATAACAAAGGAATTTGACGTAGACAACACAACCGAGCCAACATGCATATACCGGTGTTTAATTGGAGCATATATAGCAGGATATACTATTATCAAAATTAAATCAGCTAAAAAGATGCCCCTTTTTGTGAGAACAAACGTTAGAGAGTTTACTGAGATGACGATAGGTCAGGAAGTTGTGGAAGAAACAGACACTTCCATTATAATAAAAGACTTACTCAATCCAGTAGAGATGCCATTTAATAATACTATCCAGAGGATGTATATTATCGTAAAAAATATGCACGAAGATGCTATTAGTGCTTTAAAAAACGGAAATAAAATGTTAGCTGAAGATGTAATATCAAGGGATAATGATGTGGACAGGCTGCACTGGTTGATTGCACGACAGTACAATATGATATTAAGAAATGCAAACCTTGCAGAAAATATGGGTGTTACCCTTGGAATGGCTACTAACTATCTCCTGATAAGCAGGATTATGGAGCGCATTGGAGACCATGCAGTTATAATAGCAAAAAATGTCCTCAATCTTATTGGCAGGGGTATAGATAAAAAAATCATTGATACTGTAGTGTCCACTGGTGATTTTGCACTACAAATTTTCAAAAAAAGTATGGAATCATTCCTCGGAGAAGATATAAAAGCATCCAACGAAAACATTGAGTCAGTAAAAAAACTTGCACCACTGTACGAAGAAATCAACACTCTCGCACTGCCACAGAAAGGCATAATGGCTATATCAGTAGGCTATATTATCGAGAGCATCAGAAGAACAGGCGAGTATGCGGGCGACCTGTCTGAAGTGGTGATTAATTATCTAATTGGTGGTAAAAATTAGGTAATGTCCTTGTTTTCCAAGATATTTTGAGGTTTTTCTTGGTTTTTGAGTTCTTTATCCCGGTAAGTGGTTGAATGATAAACGTAGTGATTTTCCCCCTGCATCTTCACTTCAAGACATTTCACACCTTGATCTCTCTGTTCATTCAGCCATTCTATGGCCCATTGTTCCATATCTGGTACACAGGGGATATGTTATGATAAAAGTATCCGGTGCTTATGTGGGTTTGATTTGCGAAAAGGAGTACGTTATACGATATTTTGGGGAGACCTGTTCCCTATTCATTCGGGGTTAAGGTTCTTATATATCCACGCTTAAAAAAACTTGTTTTGTGGCACGTCCCAACAGCGGGCTCTGCTGCGGGGTATAATAATTAAATAAAGTATGATAATAATTTTTGTACTTTTTGTTTGACTAGACTATTTACTCGTACTAATATTGCCCCTTCATCTGGCTGACCATATATTACTATTGATGTTACCGGTGCCAGGATTACTGCAGGTAGTGCGGCAAGATCTTCTTCACCATCAACTATTATCACAGTTGTCATCTTCTGAAGTAACGCCTGTTTTATAGAGCTGAACAGTTCTTCTGTGATCGTTGCGGGCGGGTTATGAACTGATATCAGCTTGCAGTTTGCCGGCAGGTCTATTGCTGGTGCATTGTATTTTCTTCTGGTTTTTTTGTCTATCACTGCAAGATCGAAAGCTATGTTTGCATCAAGAAGATTTTTTGTGGTTATATCTCCTATGGCGATGACCTTTTCTGTTGGTTGTTTGAGTTCTGCACGTATTTGGTCTAACAGTATATCGTCCTTGTACAGCGTTCCAATAGGTTTCTTTAGTTCTTTTCGCAGGTTCTGTGGGAGGTGGTATGTGGTGTGCACGTTATCGCACCTTTAGTGCGTATTTACCTGGTAGTGTTATCTGCATTTTTTTTGCGATTTGTGAGCGCGATGGGTCTATGATTACAACATAGCCACCCCAGTCAGTGCTGAGGTTTGTTGAACCGCATACTGCGCAGCTTTGACCGCTCAACACAATGCTGCGACACTCTCTACAAACTTTATCTACCATATTTATAATGCCTGTGTTTTATTTTTTTGTTTTGCTATGCGATCTTCTTCTATCCAATCGAGTTTTCCAAGTGTTGGTTGTCGCATAGTAAGTCCTATTTTACTATCTCTTGGTTCACGTTCGTTCAGGCTCACGGCTACAATTCGTGCACGGGTTTTATCTCCTACGCTAATTGAACGTCCCATTTCTTTTGTCATGAGTCTTGCATTTTTTGAATCACAAGATATGTATTCATCTGTTATCTGGCTTATGTGAAGAAGCCCATCCATAGGGCCTATTCCAATGAATGCCCCGAATTCTACGATTTCGACTACCAGACCTTCAATAATTTCCTGCATCACTGGTGTGAAGACGACCGCATCAAAGGTTGCATCGTAGTAGACCGCCCCGTCACCAGGGATAATGTGCCCCTCACCAACCTCCACCACATCGAGTATTGAAACGACCGTTCCAAGTTTTTTATCTATCATTCCTTCAAGTTTTTCCTGGAGTGCAACCTTCACTGACTCTTTCTTGGGTTCGCCAAGTTTTTCAGGAGTGATTCGCACAATGTCGATGAGTCTCATCTTCTTATACATCTGAATACTTCCTCTAAATACTTAATCTGTGTTTTTGTCGTAAGTATACCACAGTAATACCCTTTGTAGATAATCTTTTCTTTAGCAGCAAGTCATTGGTGCAGACTGCAAGTTTTTGTTTGACTGCAATGTTTGTGATGATATCATCCACCAGAGCACTTTGTTCTGTTTCTATTATTTCACACCTATCTACAAGGGATAAACCAACCTTTGCTGCAATCTTATCTTTTCCCGTTGAGTTAGCTGCCAGTTTGTTAAGTTCATAAATCACCGCTCTTAAAACAAGACACCTGTGGTATCCAAGTCGAGCCAATTCCCCAAATATGTCCACACCAAACTGGTGGGGCAACAGGAAGGAATTGGTGTCAATAAGAACTTTCATCTCTGCACACTCCGCTGCACAACTTCATTGTGCAGAGTTGCCGATAGCTTTTAATTCCGATTGCTGCGCAATCGAGTTTCTGCAAATTCTATTTTATTATTACTCCGGAACCTATGAATCTCCAGCGTGCTCCAATGCGCCTGCTTATAGCAACACGAACACCAGTTGATGCACACACCGGGCGTTTAAGTTTTACTTTAACATTCTTCTTTACCGTGCTTGCAACCACTCCAACCGTTGTTGCCGTACCAATATTCAGCATAAGTACTTCATTTGGATGCAGGGCACCAACCTCTGTGTCATCACTCGTGCCAACCACCCGTGTGAGCAAATGTGTTTCCATTATGAACTCATCAATTGTTGGTGGCATGGAATCATGATAGCCTGCAACCTGTCCCACGAGACTATCACTTTTTGTTAAAGCAGGGTCAAGCTGTGTTCCAACGCCTATAAGACCTCCTGGTGTTATCTCACTTACTTCTTTTCCACCAGCTAATACCTGTGTGATAATCGTACGTATCGGCATCCACGCAGTTGATCCTCCGGATTCCACTTTTAGCCCGGGACGTATCTCTATTTCGTCACCAGTATGAAGCTTCCCCAAACTGAGTGTGCCGCCAATCACGCCGCCAACAAGCTCTTCAGGGACTGTTCCAGGTTTATTAACATCAAAGGAGCGTGCAATTAGCATCATTGGGGGAACGTCTTCTTTTCTTTCTGGTGTAGGAATGTACTTTTCTATAGCCTGGATCAACAGGTCAATGTTTGCCTTGTGCTGGGCGGACACTGGAATGATTGGGGCAGTCTCAGCAACAGTCCCTTTAACAAACTCTTTTATCTCTTTATAATTGGTGATCATCTCCTCTCGTGTGACAAGATCAATCTTATTCTGAACGATTACAATATTTCTGATGCCAATAATATTTAGTGCCATCAAGTGCTCTTTGGTCTGCGGCTGGGGACACGACTCATTAGCTGCAATCACAAGCACGGCACCGTCCATAATCGCAGCACCAGAAAGCATTGTAGCCATGAGAGTTTCATGCCCCGGAGAGTCAACAAAAGAAACCGTTCGAACATGTTCAGTTGGCGAACCATCAACCTCACACACATCATTTACTGTGTAACATTCAGGTTCATCACATGTCATACATTTTTTAAATGTTATATCAGCATAGCCAAGCCGAATAGAGATACCACGTTTCACCTCTTCACTGTGGCGATCAGTCCACACACCAGAGAGGGCTTTTACTAACGTGGTCTTGCCATGATCCACGTGTCCGACAATACCAATATTAATGACTGGCTGATCCTGCATAATCCTCCAAAACAACAAAAGTGAATACTAACACAGCCTCCTATTGTAACAGTCTTCATATATAGCATTATTCAATACAGGAGTTCATATCGAAAGATTAATATATGGATCGTTCCACCATGTTATAGTTTATTTTATTTATGCGGAAAATGGAGAATGAATCATGACTGATGGACTTTTAATATTTGGTAAAACGATATGGAATATGCTATTTATAGATTGGAGAATAATGGCGATTAGTGCTGTATTGGCGGTGATCGTATTTTTACTTGGAATCTATCTACAACTAAAAAAATGGGGTGAAGGCTCAAGAGCTTATGGAGGACCATCCCAGAGCGGGAGTGTGTGGGCTTTCCTTAAAACGTTAGTACACCGGATTCGCAAAGAGAGCGGATCAAAGGTTATAAATATACTGGTAATGGATGTCTTCCTCCAGAGGCGGACATTCAAAGCAGACAAGCTGCGATGGTTCATGCATATATGTATCCTTTATGGCTGGATTGGGCTTGCCTTCCTCTCAATGGCTGTAACAACCTCTTATGAGATGTATGGGGTGTTTATTGCCAACGACCATGAAATGTTTCCAAATGCGTGGATAATGCTTGAACCCGCATTCGATTTTCTCAGCTACATGCTTCTAATAGGAATTGCCATTGCCTTTGGAAGACGTCTCTTTAGCAAAGATACGCGTGCGTTCTCTGATGAAACTGACTGGATACTCATAGCTCTGTTAATCCTCGTTGTTGCATCAGGGTTCTATGCACAGTACCTTCGCGAGACGACAGATATTACTGTTAGGATGCTTACGTCAGAGTACCCTGCTGAATACTACGGGAGCTTTGGAAATTCTTTCACCATTTTTCACGAGGTGTTTTCACTGTTTGCAATGGTTGCATACATTCCTTATAGCAAATTCATGCACATTATTGCTTCTCCTTTAGCAATACTAGCCAGTGGAGGTGGTAAGAAATGAAACCTTCCATGACGTCAGAGAGATTTACAGCAGTGCAGTTAATGGAGCTTGATGCATGTACCAGATGCAATGAATGTCTGAACTGGTGTCCTGTATACGAGGAAATAAATACTGGACAATTCACGCCAGCTGAACTGCCAGAAGGACGCACAGCAACTGAACAAGAGGCACTTGCTTACTCACCAAGAAACAGAATAATGGTATTGAAGGACTTCATTAATAAGGGATACGGCTGGCGAGCACGACTGTTTGGTCCAAAACACATTCCCGAGGAAGACATTCTCAAGTTTAAGGATGAGTTATACCATTGTACCACCTGTGGTGCATGTGGTTCAGTCTGTGAAGCTGGAATAGATACTGTAGAGATATGGGAGTCTGCCCGTGCCAATATGGTAATAAACGAGCGTGGTCCCTATGGAAAACAGTCAGGTTTTATAGATCTTCTCAAAAGCTACAACGTGTTTGCTGCTGATCAGAAGGATCGACTCTGCTGGATACCAGAGGATATACATGTTGAGGATACGGCAGAGGTGGGCTACTTTACCGGCTGTACAGCAGCATACCGAATGCAGAAAGTCGGTGTTGCTACTGTAAGGGTGTTGGATGCTTTGGGCATTCCATTTACCATGCTCGGTGAAGAAGAATGGTGCTGCGCTTCTGTAGCAGTGCGAACCGGTCAGCTTGGTATTGCAAAAGAATTTGTAGACCACAATGTGAATGCAGCAAAGAAAAAAGGTATAAAAAAGATGGTATATGCCTGTGCAGGCTGTCATCGAACAAGTATCATCGATTGGCCAAAGTTCTATGAAGGTGGGGAACTCCCCTTCAAGGTATATGCTCTAAGCGAGTATCTTTGTGAGCTTATGGATGAAGGAAAATTGAAGCCTGAAGACTTTAAATTCAAAAACTCTCTGGACAAGGTAGTAACATTCCATGATTCCTGTCACACTGGACGACATGTTGGGATATATGAACAGCCAAGAAGAATACTTGAGTTGATTCCAGGGATAAAACTTGTTGAGATGGAGCGAAACAGAAGCTATCAGCGTTGTTGTGGTGCAGGTGGAGGAATAAAAGCAGGAGTCTCCGATTTGGCTCTAAAACTTGCACAGGAACGAGTCAGAGATGCAGAAGAAGTTGGCGCGGAAATGATCACATGTACCTGTCCGTTTTGTAGAAGAAACATCATGGATGGAATCAATGCGATGGATACTAACGTAGTCTTTGAGGACGAGATGGTATTATTAGCTGAGGCGATGGGGCTTGATCTTACAGTTCCGCAAAACCCATATACAGATAAGAATATGTGAATAATAGCTAAAGTCGAATTGCGGCGGCACACCCACTGCAGAGCAGCGGGGTATATTTCGTGCACTGCACAACTTCGTTGTGCAGAGACAACCGGCAACTGCATACAACGCAAGCACTAAGCACTGCACAACTCCGTTGTGCAGAATTGTACACTTCGTGTACAAAGATTAACTAACAAATGTATAACTTCATTGTGCACAATACCGATAACCTTTGATTCTTGATTGCGTTAACAATCAAGTGCAGAAAATAACAGGTAGCTTTTAGTTCTCGATTGTGAAGCAATCGAGTGCAGAAAATTAATTCTTGATTACGAAGTAATCAAGGCAAGAGAGCATGGTCACGTTTACACTTTCTTATACGTTCAAAAGTCCAAAAGTTTCATCTGACTCTACTCCTCTTTTTTCTTTACTACCTGCTTTTCGACATACGTTTTAATAATGTCTGCCGTAGCCCCGCCTCCAACCGTGGCTATATACCCACCATCACTCCAAAAATTCTTCTATTTGTACTTGTTCAGGTAGCCATAAGATTAACACAGAAATCTCGTGGAAATCTGTGCAATCTCGTGGTTTATTAATTGCAATTTATTACTGGAGTGATTATAATCAAATTTCAGGCAAAATTCTCTGTGCAATCTCATAGTAAGCTTTTCCAACGTCTCCTTTATCGAAACGAAACACATCTTTGTCCAGTGATTTTCCAGTTTTCTTGTCCCAGAATCGACAGGTATCAGCCGAAATCTCATCAGCAAGTACGATCTTGCCATCTAATCGTCCAAACTCAAGCTTGAAATCAGGCAAAAGTAACCCTTTACTATCTAAAAACTCTATCAGCAGTTTATTTACTTCAAGTGCAAGCTTTCGCATAACTGCAAGTTCCGCCTTCTCTGCAATACCCATCACGCATGCGATATCCTCATTAATCATTGGATCTCCATACTCATCACTCTTGTAATCCAGAGCAATCACAGGCGGCACAAGAGGTGTTCCCTCTTTTATTGGATATTTCCTGGTGATAGAACCAGCAGCAATATTTCGCACAATCACTTCAACAGGAATAATATCAACAGCATCAACAAGCATCATTGTATCAGAAAGCATGCATTCAAAATGAGTTGGTACTCCCCCTTCTTCAAGAAGTTTGAATATATGTGCTGAAATTGCAGCATTGTAATAGCCTTTATGTTCAAGCGATCCTTTTTTTTTACCATCGAATGCTGTGAGACTATCACGAAATTCCGCAATTAGTTTTGTCTCGTCATCAGTTCGATACAAAGTCTTTGCTTTTCCAGAGTACTGAATTTCTTTTTTTATAACCAAAGTATATCAACCTCTTGTCTTACGATGTTAACTAATCAATTACAAATAAAGTTAACGTGATTACCCGGATATAACTAAATAGTAAACTATACATGCCAAGATTGTTTGTATGATTATAATACTTTAATGGAGATATTGATATGGAAGACGAAAGCACACTTCTTATGATACCAGGACCTGTTCAGGTGCTGCCTCGCCTTCAGGTACACCGGCGGCAATGATGTTATTTATCTCTGTCACCATTCAGTATTTTCCTTTTATGCTCTGATTATTTCTCATTCCCTGCTTCATCAATCTCATTATTTCAATTCTCGCCGCTCTAATAGTCAACGGATACGGATTCCGTACTGGCAACTTGTCCTCTTTATGTAGAATCTCCATCAAATGCGCAATCCGCGGAAGCCTCAATTGTGATTCTTTTATGACAGAAGAATCAGAAAAGACCGCTTCAGGCGTGCCTTCTGCCACGAATCGCCCCCTGTGCATCACATATATTTTGTCCGCGTATTGCGGGACCGCATCCACATCATGAGTGGCGATAATCAATGCGATATTCATCCTTCTACTCAAATCCACTAAAAGGTGCATCACACTGCTTGACGTGCGTGGGTCTAAATTAGACGTGGGTTCGTCCAGCACAATGATTTTCGGATTCATTGCAAGAACCCCTGCGATTGAAACCAATCGCTTCTGGCCTCCGCTGAGATTATCCGGACTCTTATCCTTCAAATCCGCTATTTTCAGCATATTCAATGCATTTTCTGCCCGCTCGGCTACTTCGCGTTTTGAAAGGCCCATGTTCCTCGGTCCAAATGCCACGTCATCCCACACTGTCGACGCGAACAACTGATCGTCCGGGTCCTGAAATACAAGCCCCACCGTCATCCTTATCTTATCTAAATTTTTCTTTGTTATCTCTTCTTCGTTTATAAGAACCGTGCCTTTCGTAGGTAAAAACAAGCCATTAAAATGGTAGAATAGTGTGGATTTACCACATCCATTCGAGCCAATAACCGCTACTCTCTCACCTTCCATTACCCTAAAGTTAATGCCTTTCAACGCTTCTGTTCCATCTGGATAGGTATAAAATAAGTCTGATACGTTTACTGCACACTTCATAAGCTGGTCCACGCCCCCAACCATATACGGTCAACAATTACAAGCAGCACCGAAACCGCGATAATTATAACACAGAAAAGAGCGTTTTTGATGGATAACGGTTCAATTTCTGTAAGCTGAGAATCTACGGTATATCCGCGTGATAGCATTGCGGCATATACGCGTTCACCACGTTTTAATGCCCTCAAGATGAGCGAACCTGCGATGGTACTAAGATTCTTCAGCTTTTGTTTATAGCCTATTTGCTGGGAGAAACCGCATCTTGACGCTTGTGCTCTGTACATCTTTACACTTTCTACGGACAGCAGATGGATATAGCGCAGCATCATCACTGCGAGGTCGACCATGACCTTTGGCACCTTGAACCACTGCATTGTTTCCGTCGCCTCTAACACTTGGGTAGTAGCTACAAAAACGCTCAATACGGAAATCGATGCAATTATCCTGGCGAAAAGCAAAACAGCAAACGAGCACGATTCATGGTAGATTGGCAGTCCGAAGAAGGATGCGACTTGATGCTCACCGCCGTAAGTGAATATGATAACGACAAGCACGACAGTTGCAACAGAGAACGGGAGGAGAACCAGCCTTTTTAGATATATCCTCCGTGGCATTTTAATACCGAAACAGATAAGTGCAGCAGCGCAAAAAATAAAGAGGGGGATGAGGGGGTGCTTCATCGAAATGATGCAGAATATCAACGCAAAAGCACCTATGAGCTTTACTCGTGCATCAAGTCGGTGGATAGCCGAACTACTGCCAACTACTAACCGCTCAAAGTCCACTTCCTGAACATAATTAATGAGCCGCATCGTCTGTCATTCTACATCATTTCTGATTTTAATCTCCACTCACATATATAATGCCCAATGATCAGGAAAACGAAGAACCCTATCGTTGTTCCGATTCCTAATAACGGGCCCGCCACTAGCCATTCAAGCATCCTCTCGCCTCCTAAATAGCCCCGTCCATAAATAGCCAACTATGAAGCCTGCAACAATTCCCGCGATTGTGAAGCCCCAGAACTTTCCTACAAAGTCAGTAATTGCGGGAACGAGCGACACAGGCGCGACATTTGTAACAGTGCTCGCCGCGTGTTTCTCTACTATTGGGCCTATTCCCTTCATCTTCCCCTGATCGCCTATATAGCCAAGATATGCAATGACAAGGATGATCGCAGTTATTACTACCAGCAAAACCAACGCCGTCTTTGTAAATCGGTCAATCACTTGAAACACCCCCCCACAACTTCTTCGCCAGAAGATCCGGCCTTCTGTCTGCAATATACTGCACAATGCCTGCGGTGAACACAAACTCTGCAACTGCAAGTGGCAACTGTGTCGGCATGTATCCTACCGTATAGATCGCCCAGTGTGAGAGCACTGAACCCGGATTGAGCGACAATGCGAGTTGAAGTGCTGTCGTTAGATAACATAATACATCCCCTACGAATCCTGCCATCCCAGCAGCAAGCCATAAAGGCAAGTTCACCTTCCTCAGTAGTACGTAGAGGAGATAACCACTGAATCCCCCAACGATTCCCATTGACACTACATTCGCACCGAGCGTTGTGAGTCCACCGTGTCCAAAAAACGCCTGAAAGAACAGTGCAATTGCACCCAGTACCACGGTTGGAAAAGGACCAGCGATTATCGCTGACATCGGCGTTCCTATCGGATGTGAGCACGATCCTGATACCGGGACTGGAATGTGCCAGACCGAGATTACGAAGACCACAGCGCCCATCATTGCAAGCATCGGCAGGTACGATGCGTTTTCTTTTGTGCCTTTTTTTATCTGCCATACCCCAACCGCAATAAAGGATATTGCTATTGCAAACCATACCAAACACCATTCTGGTGCCAATATACCATCTGATAAATGCATCTTATCAACTCCACTTTATTTGTTATAAATCCAGTACATTTTATACGAATGACTTGGTATATATACGTTTCGTTTTAGTTTTTCACGCTCGCACCTGTGATAGAAAAGATATTACAGGATATTCAGATGATACCTATTCCCTATTCGTTCGGAGTTAAGGTAAATAGTAAACTATACATGCCAAGGTTGTCTGTATGATTGTAATACTTTAATGGAGACACGTTGATATGGAAGACGAAAGCACACTTCTTATGATACCAGGACCTGTCCAGGTGCTACCTCGCATACTACGAGCAATGAGCCGCCCCATGATTGGTCATCGGAGCAAGGAATTTGGCAGAATCTACGAGGAATGCCAGAAAACACTGAAAGAACTGTTTCAAACAGCAAACGATATTTTTGTAATGAGTGGTAGTGGTACCTGTGCGATGGAGGCTGCGGTTGGAAACATCATTGGACGAAATGACACAGTCGTTACTATTGAAAACGGAAAGTTTGGCGAACGGTTCAGACTCATTGCAGAACGATATGGAAAAGTAAAACCAGTTACATTCGAGTGGGGTACATCGATAGAACTTGATAAAGTAGAAGATGCTTTATCAGATGGTGCAAAGGCTGTGACAATGGTGCACAATGAAACTTCCACCGGTATAAAAAATCCTGCAAAGGAAGTAAGTAAGCTTGCTCATCAATACGATGCTCTATTTATAATGGATGCGGTCACTTCAATTGGTGGCGATACCGTACTGGTTGATGAATGGGGAGTTGACATTGCTCTTGTCGGCTCACAAAAATGTCTTGGTGCACCGCCGGGGCTTTCAGCCATTTCAGTAGGTGATGCTGCATGGGATGCCATTGTTGATCAACCGCCTTATTATGCGGATTTGAATGCATATCGAAAATCTTCTGCAAAAGAGATTACACAAACACCATACACGCCAGCAGTCTCCCTTTTTCGCGCTCTTGAGATAGCCCTCAACGTCATCAACGAGGAGGGAATAGATGCACGCAGGAAACGACACAAAATGGCAGCAGAAGCCATCAGGGCAGCAGCAGAAGCACTGGGGATAAAACCATTTCCAAGCCTGAACAAGATTAGTGAGTATTCCAACACTGTTACTGCTATGTTTTTGCCAGAAGGCATCAATGATAAAAAACTAAGAGATGGAATGCTTAAACGAAAGGTCCAGATATCAGGCGGGCAGGAGCATCTTTCAGGCAGCATTTTTAGAATTGGTGCAATGGGCAACTTTACAGAACGTGACATTCTTACAACCATACAAACACTTGAAGTGGTGCTCAAGGAATATCAGGTGATTACGCGGATTGGCGATGGTGTGAATGCAGCAAGCGATGTATTCAGCAGTTCTGATGGGAAAAAATAAAGAGTTGAACACGCTTAATCGCCTTTAAGCATATTAGAGAAACAGGTTATAAAACAATATAAAGCCGTTCTGCATCGAATTTGAAAGGGAATGAAATGGAATGACATCAGACGGCGATACACTCTGTCTGAGGTATCTTAGTTTGTGCTCATGATTTGAAATTCTTTGTCATTGGCTTTGATAGTACATTTGAAATGTGAGCCATATTGTTCTGTTCTAATAAAATTTTACAAGAAACTACTTACTCCATTTCGCAATTACTTAAACTGCAAGAAGTATAATTCATTTACTATTGAAATACATGTAAAAACTTATATTTTATATACTATGGGATAAATTAATAAATGAATAATATGGGTAGATCTATAAATCAATCTCCTGAACAGGAAGTAAGAGACAATATTGATAAACAACTCAATGCCGCTGGGTGGGCAGTGCAGGATAAGGATAATATTGACTGGGGTGCGAGCGTTGGTATTGCCGTCCGTGAATATCAGACTGACGTGGGACCTGCTGACTATGTATTATTTGTTGAAAGAAGACCTGTTGGAATAATTGAGGCAAAAAGAGGAGAAGAAGGATATAGACTTACATACCATGAACCCCAAGCGGAATATTATGCAAAAAGTAAGCTTAAATATCTGGACAACGACCCGATTCCATTTGTTTATGAAAGTACGGGAATTGTAACCAACTTTACCGATTGTAGAGATCCGTACCCGCGTTCAAGACATGTATTTACTTTTTATAGACCTGAAACTTTTAAATCATGGCTGAAGGAGGGTAATTCATTAAGAGCAAGACTGCTGGATATTCCCAAACTTCCGGAAGCCGATTTAAGAGACTGCCAGATAAATGCGATTAAAAATCTTGAAAAATCCTTTAAGGAAAACAAACCACGCTCTTTGATCCAGATGGCTACAGGTGCCGGTAAAACCTACGCAGCGATCACATTTATTTACCGTTTACTGAAATTTGCTGATGCAAAGCGGATATTATTCCTGGTTGACACCAGAAACCTTGGAGAACAGGCAGAACAGGAGTGTATGGCATACCAGCCATCTGACGATAACCGCAAATTTACTGAGTTATATAATGTTCAACGGTTGCGCTCAAATTATATTGCACCGGACAGCCAGGTATGCATCAGTACTATCCAGAGGCTTTATTCTATTTTAAAAGGCGAAGAACTGGATGAAAAGATGGAGGATGAAAATCCGAATGAGAACAAATGGGGATCGAAAAAACCGATGCCGGTTGTTTATTATGCAAAGATACCGATAGAACAGTTTGATTTTATTGTAATTGATGAATGCCACCGTTCCATATACAACCGGTGGAAACAGGTGCTTGATTATTTTGATGCTTTTCTTATCGGGTTAACCGCCACACCGGATAAAAGAACTTTCGGATTTTTCAATGAGAATGTTGTAAGTGAATATTCCCACGAAGAAGCCGTGGCAGACGGTGTAAATGTTGGATACGATGTTTACATTATCGAGACTGAAATTTCACAACACGGATCAGAGATAAAAGCCAAGGAGTATGTAGATAAACGAGAAAGGCTGAGCAGAAAGAGACGGTGGGAACAACTGGATGAAGACGTTTCTTACTCTAAAAAGGGTCTGGATAAAGATATTGTAAATCCCAGCCAGATCAGAAATATCATCCGCACCTTTAAAAATAAACTGCCTGAGATATTTCCTGGTAGAAAAGAAATCCCAAAGACCCTAATTTTTGCTAAAACCGACAGCCACGCCGAGGATATTATTCAGATAGTCAGAGAAGAATTTAATGAGGGCAATGAATTCTGTAAGAAAATCACCTATAAAACTGAAGAAGACCCGAAATCTATACTCAACCAGTTCAGAAATGCCTATAATCCGAGAATTGCTGTCACTGTTGCTATGATTTCTGTAGGTATAGATGTTAAACCCCTTGAATGTCTGCTCTTTATGCGTGATGTGAAAAGCAAAAACTACTTTGAGCAGATGAAGGGTCGCGGTACCCGCACTTTCGGCTATGATGACCTGAAAAAAGTTACTCCCTCGACAGTTTCAGCAAAAACACATTTTGTTGTTGTGGATGCTGCAGGGGTTACAGAATCAATTAAAACAGACAGCCGACCTCTGGAACGAAAACGCGCCACTCCGATGAAGGATTTACTGAACGCTGTAACTATGGGAAATGAGGATGAAGACCTGTTCACTTCACTTGCAAGCCGCATTTCCAGGCTGGAAAAACAACTTACTGACAAGGAAAAAGAAACTTTTAAAGAAAAGGCAAAAGGCAAGACTATAAATCAGACAATCAAAGACCTGTTGAATGCTCATAACCCGGACAAGATCGAAGAAAAAGCGAATGAGCTGAAGGAGAGGAATCCTAAAATAACAGCAACTGAAGCTCATGAGATGGCAAAAGAAAACTTAAGCAAAACAGCAAGTTCAATCTTTGGTGGAGAACTCAACGGATATATTGAAAATGTCCGCAGGGTTCATGAACAGATTATTGATACTGTGAATATTGACAAAGTCACAAAGGCGGAATGGGGGGATGATGCCGCCGATAAAGCCGGAGAAATTGTAAAAGATTTTTCTGAGTACATGGAAGCACACAAGGATGAGATAGTGGCGCTTAGCATTTTCTATAATCAGCCATATCGGCTTAGAGAGTTGACTTTTGAAATGGTTAATGATGTTCTTGAAAAATTGAAAATGGATAAACCCTTGCTTGCGCCGCTGCATGTATGGCAGGCATACGAGCAACTTGAAAAGGTGAGTGGAAAAAGCCCAAAAAGTGAGCTGGTGGCTCTTGTTTCTCTTCTGCGCAGGGTAACAGGTATTGATGATAAACTGACAGCCTACGATAAAACAGTGGACAGAAATTTCCAGAAATGGGTATTTGAAAAGCAGGCGGGAGCATTAAAGTTTAATGAAGAGCAGATGAACTGGCTAAGAATGATGAAAGAACATATTGCAACAAGTTTTCACATTGAAGTGGAAGATCTGGACTACACACCGTTTGATGCAATCGGAGGACGTGGTAAGATGTTCAAGCTCTTTGGGAATAGAATGAATATGGTTATTAGTGAAATGAATGCGGCGGTGGCAGTATGAAAAAGAAAATTGACCAGATTATCATGACGCTTCGAGAAAATAAGCCGGTTCTTAAAGAGAAATACAGTGTAAAGAACCTTGAAGTATTTGGTTCTTATGTTTTGGGTGAGCAGAAAAAAGGTAGTGACTTAGATGTCCTTGTGGACTTTTATAAAACAATTGATTTGTTCAAATACATAGAACTTGAGAATTATTTGAGTGAAACACTTGGCGTTGAAGTCGATCTGGTAATGAGGGATGCGCTGAAACCACGAATAAAAGATAGAATATTGAACGAGGCGGTACCCGTATGAAAAAGGAGAGAGATATCAGACTATATCTTGACGATATTCTTGAAGCAATCGAGAAGATTGAAAAATACACAGATGGTTTGGATTTTGAACAGTTCAGGAAAGATGACAAAACCGGCGATGCTGTTATACGGAATTTTTCAGTTATTGGGGAGGCTGTCAAGAATATTTCCCCGGACATAAGAAAGAAATATCCCGATATCCCCTGGAAAGTAATCGCAGGGATGCGGGACAAGCTGGTTCATGGATATTTTGGGATTAAATATGATGTAGTATGGGAAACGATTGAATTGAGGTTGCCTTCGCTAAGGTCGGCTATAAAGAAAATGCTAGATCAGATGGATAAGGAAATGGAACCGTTATGAGAAGCAAAGTGGAGAGTTCATGTTCCAGAGGCGCTGTGAATATGAACCGGTTTCGATAAATGCAAAAACAGCGACTTAGAACACAGATGGCATGGCTTTCACAGATACCTTCAATCCGCGCGCATCTGCGTTCATCCGCGGTTAATATTTAATAGAAAACTGAATGAGGCGCTGACATTATGGAAAAGAAAATTGACCAGATTATCATGAAGCTTCGAGAAAATAAGCCAGTTCTTAAAGAGAAATATAAAGTCAAAACGCTTGGAGTTTTTGGCTCATACGTTAGGGGAGAACAAAAAGAGGGTAGCGATCTGGACATTCTTGTGGAATTTCAGGAACCAGTAGGTCTTTTCAAATTTATGGAACTTGAAGAATTCCTTGGGAAAAATACGGGGGTTAAAGTCGATCTTGTATCCAGAAAGGCTTTAAAACCAAGAATTGGTAAATATATCCTTGAAGAGGTAATTAACGTATGAAGAAACGGTATTATGGTGATTTTGTTCAAGACATACTTGATTCTATAAACGATGTCGAAAATTTCATTGGTGAAGTGGAGCTTGAGGATTTATGTTTCAGCTTTTTTGGGTGACGAAATGAATGTGGGTGGTGGCGTGAGGATGCAAATAGATAATTTTACAGATTGGATTGAGTTAAATATTGATGATTTAGGTAAAATTATAACTGGTTCAACTCCTTCGAAATCTAAATCTGAATTTTATGGAATGGAATATCCATTTTATAAACCTACTGATTTAAATGCAGGTTATAACACAAGAATTTCTATAGATGGTCTTAGCAAACTGGGTATTCAAAAAGGACGATTTCTTCCTGAAAATACAATTTTGGTTACTTGCATAGGAGCAACTATTGGTAAAGTAGGAATTATTAGAAAAGCGGGAGCTTGCAATCAACAAATAAATGCTATTATTCCATATGATAAATTATTAAATCCTAACTTTATATATTTTCAGACTATTGCACCTAAATTCCAAAAAGAAATTATGAATAGTGCATCTGCAACTACTCTTCCAATATTAAATAAGGGTAAATTTGAGAAACTGCTTTTTTACATTTGCCCCCTCCCCGAACAACGAGCCATAGTCTCCAAAATCGAACAGCTTTTCAGCGATATAGACAACGGCATAGATAACTTCAAAAAAGCGCAGGAGCAGCTTAAGCGCTACCGCCAGTCCGTTCTCAAAAACGCCTGTGAAGGAAAACTCGTGCCCACCGAGGCTGAACTTGCGCGCGCGGAGGGGCGCGAATATGAGTCTGCGGATGTGCTGCTGGCGCGCATTCTGAAAGAGCAGCGCGAGAAGTGGAAAGGCAAAGGCAAATACAAAGAGCCTGCTGCCCCGGATACGAGTGCGCTGACGGAAATGCCGGAGGGCTGGAAATGGGCGAGTTTAGAAGGA
>CAJHIS010000021.1 GCA_905067555.1 Candidatus Argoarchaeum ethanivorans | reverse complement strand
GAAACGTGAGCGGGGATGCACCACTCACAGATACACTCTTGTGGAAGACGAAACCAACACCAGCAAAAGTTAGTTATATCGGGGGTGGCGCAAGCATCGTTGATAGGCGTGTTTATTTCTCGAACTGGTTGGGGGGGATGGGTTCGGGTGATCATCTTGGTTTATTCTGTCTGAACAACTCAACCGGAGAGATCCTCTGGAAAAATCCGATTGGCAGTCTGGGTGGAGCGTCCACGCCTGCTGTGTCCGGGGATCGGGTGTTTGTTGGTTCACACGCAGGCGATCTGTACTGTGTGAACGCAACAGATGGAATCACAATCTGGCACGAAACAATTGAGACGAACCCTTCATACTGGGGTGTGGCGTACTCACCGGTTATTTATAATGATGCGGTTTTTGTGAACAGTTTTTCGGATGCAAAGTTACATGCGTTTGATTTCGATGGAAACGAACTCTGGAGCATTGACACACCTGGTAATATCAACCCTTACGCATCTCCAGCAGCATCTGATGGCAGGATTTTCTTCGCTGGCGGCGATCCTGCACTATACTGCGTGAACATCAGCGATCATTCGATTCTGTGGAGATTTAACACATCAGATGACGTAACAACGACACCTGCAATCAAGGATGGTGTGGTATTCTTCGCGACCAGTAGTAGGATGCACGCTGTTGACATGGATGGAAGTGAGGTCTGGAATCACAGTTTGTCTGGCACGATCTCCTCGCCTGCGATCGCTCATGACAGGGTTTACATCGGCTCATCGGATGGGGTTTTCTACTGCTTTAATGCAAGTAATGGAAACGATATCTGGAATCTATCAGTATCCGGGGACATCGCTTCATCCCCTGCCGTTGCATGCGACACTGTCTACTTCGGAACCAACATCGGGGGCAAAGTGGTCTATGCACTGAACGCGACCGATGGCTCGGTACGATGGACATATAATACAGGCAATTGTGTCATGTCCTCCCCATCTGTTTCTAACGGAATCCTCTTCATCGGATCAGACACCGGATACCTGTACGCATTCGGAACTCCTGATAGGTTCTGGAAGGGTAACACGGTGCTGCTTCAAGGAGAGACTTTAAACGTCACAGTAGACAACAGTGGCACAAACTACACGATCAACCGCACAACAGCACTCGGCGCACTTGCCAGAGCCGCAGGATACGGTGGATTTAATTTCACGATCAACGACTCATGTCTTGTATTCATCGATTCAGTTGCAGAAGTCTCAAACAATGAGACAGAGAAAAAATACTGGCGCTACTGGATAAATTATCCGGATGATCCAGAGCCAACAATCGCTGCAAACGAGTTCGAGTTAAATGCAAGCAGCACTGCGAGGGATGTGGTCACATTCTATTATGGCAAGGAAGAGATAACGCCAGAAAATTTCACGATGGCAATCGAGATTACAACACAGGTAATCAAAAAGAAACCGGAAGTTATTTTCATCACGATCGAACGGCATGAATTCATTGAAAACACATCTAAAAGAAGCAATTCAAACATCACCTTATTGTACCCATCCGACATTCAAAGTGGAATCAATCTGACAGGATACAATTTCACATTCCTTGAGCATATCGGTGGTGAAACTGCCGAAAAGCTTAAAAATTCAATTGAAACTGCGAACGGGACTGGAGTTTCAATTATCAGTATTCATTCAGATGCTTATGACGATATTTTTGGGAATGTCAACCTGACAGAGCATCCATTTATCAAGCAGTACTGGGACAACTACAATGAGACCAATATCGCACGGTTGCTGACATATCTTGAGGTAAATTTCTGTGGACTCATTGGCAACATCAAGGATCCGCTTCCGATGCCTGATGCATTTATACACCACCCGGATGCGCCCCAGTGCTTTTTCAATACCGGAGAGTACCTTAAGTGGTACTCAGATGAAACAAACAAGACCGGTTATCGTTACAACCAGAGCAATATCACAATTGGCATTGCAAACTGGCATGAATCCACAAAATCGCCTGAAATGGAGAAACTCATCCATACACTGGAAGAAAAAGGAGCAAACGTCATTTCCATAGGATTCACTGGAACTGCCCATCTAAAAGAGTTTTATTTCATAAACAACGATACAATCGTTGATGCCATCATCTGTACAAAATCGTTCCGTATCAACTTCGATGATTCTGCTAAAGGGGTTCTAGACCTAAAAACCCTGAATGTTCCTGTGATGAGGGCAGTCCGGTTGTATTACATGCCGCCTTCTCTATGGAGGAATGAAACAAGTCACGGCATCTCAATCATGGACCTCGGCTTTCAGGTCGGGCTTCCGGAACTCGATGGCATCATCGACCCGATCGTTATTGCTGGAAAGAACGCATCAGATTACGAATATCTGCCAATCGACGAGCAGATCAACTGGACCTGCGATCGGGCAATTTCGTGGGGGCATCTCAGCCACGTTCCAAACAAGGATAAGAAGGTGGCGATGATTTACTACAATCACGGCGGCGGCAAGGATAACATCGGTGCATGTTACGTCAATGTTCCTCCAAGTCTCAAAAATATCGTATCTGCAATGAATGAATCAGAATACAACATAACAGGAGAAATACCTGGTGAAAAAGCACTCATTGACCTGATGATGCACGAGGGTACAAACGTTGGAACATGGGCGCCAGGAGAACTCAAGAAAATGGTTGCCGCTGGGAATGTAACCCTTATTCCTGTGAATTCTTACCTCGAATGGTTCCACGAGCTCGAAGAACCACGGCAGGAAAATGTGACAGAACGGTGGGGGGAGCCTCCAGGAGAGATCATGGTCTGGACGAATGAAACGACAGGAGAAGGGTATTTCGTGATTCCGAAACTCTCGTTCGGAAACGTGATCCTTGCGCCGCAACCAACCAGAGGCTGGCTTCAGAATAATACAGTTCTCTACCATAACAAAGACATCCCACCGCATCACCAGTACATTGCATTCTATCTCTGGCTCAAGCACGAGTTCAGTGCAGATGCAATCATCCACTTCGGGAAACACGGCACACAGGAGTGGCTCCCGGGAAAGGAGACCGGGCTATCAAGCAAGGATTGCTGGCCTTCAATCCTGATCCAGGATATTCCTGTGATCTACCCTTACATCGTTGACAACATTGCTGAAGGCACACAGGCGAAGAGAAGGGGGAGCGCGACGATGATTACACATCTGACACCCCCGATCGTTGCTGCCGGGTTGTACGGCAATTACACCAACCTCTTAAAGACAATCAATGATTATTATGCAGCAGTTGACAACGTCTCGCAGGAAAGCTACAAAGACGAGATCATCGTAACCTACCTGGAGCTATACCTCAATGAGACGTATCTCAACGATACCATGAACGTTACTGAACTGAACGCAACCGCAGCAGACGATCTTGCTTTTGAAGAGTTCCTCAGCGAACTTGCTGATTATCTCTACAATCTAAAGAATGAGTTTATGCCTTACGGGCTGCACACATTCGGCGAACCTCCGGCATGCGAGCCGCTGCCCGGGGGCGAACCATTAATCTCGCTTATTAAATCGATGCTCAGAAAGGGCTACACCGGGGCAGTCGCTGATCGGATCGAGTATTACGATTATCCAAATTCTACAAAACTGGACAAGAATTTAGAACTGGACAACTGTACTGCCAAACTGCTTGAATACGTGATATTGAATGAAACAACCCCGGAAGAGGCGGAGAACCTCACATTCAGTAAATATTCCCCAAATGAAAGTGTTACTGCAAACATCACTATGTATCTGAATCGATCGATTGTGTTTGCAGAGAGGATTGATAACTGCACGGTAGAAGTAGAGAGGACTCTTGAAGGCTTAAACGGCAGCTACATCCCACCATCGACTGCTGATGATCCAATCAGAGACCCTGATGCGCTCCCGACAGGCAGGAATTTCCATTCATTAAACCCTGATCGTATACCAACAGAAACCGCATACAAGATCGGTACAAAGATGGCAGATGCACTCATCGAATGCTACCTTACAGACCATAACAACAGCTATCCGCGAAAGTTCACGATCGTGCTCTGGGCATGGTGCACCACAGACGGCGGAGTGGTTGAGTCTGAGATCTTGAGACTTGTCGGGGCAAAGCCTGTCAGGGATGAATACGACAAGGTCATCGATGTCACACTGATACCGATAAACGAGCTTAATCGCTCGCGAATCGATGTTATGGTTGTTCCATCCGGACTGGAACGAGACTTTGCTCCAAACGCGCTGAAATTAATCGACCGTGCGATCCGACTTGCAGCGACTGCAAACGGTACATATTCAAACGACACAGCATATCCAAACTACGTCAAAGAGAACTCGGATGCAATATTTGTGGACTTGAATGCAACAGGAAGATATACTGAAGAAGAAGCGAGGTATCTTTCGATGTCAAGAATCTTTCTTGAGGCACCCGGTACTTACGGACCAAATCTCGATTCCGCAATCGGGGCAAGCGGGACATGGAATAACAGTTCAAAGATCGGCGAACTCTTCATCAGCCGAATGAACTACATTTATGGCGACAGTTCATGGGGCATTTCAGGCGAGGAAATGTTTCGTCTTAATCTGGCACAGACCGATGCGATCGTCCACAACACGAACTCGAATCTGTACGGGTTCATCGATAATGACGATGTTTTCCAGTACGTTGGCGGGCTTGCTCTTGCATACACAGCGAGTGGGGGAGAAGGCAGTCTTGATTTTTATGTTACTGATAATCGTGATCCTGATGAGGGTCCAACTGCATCAACACTGGAGTCGGTAATCCAGAAGGAACTCAGGACCAGATACCTCAATCCAAAATGGATCAAGGGAATGATGGACGAGGGTTATGCAGGTGTGCGGGAAATGAGCAAATTTGTTGAGTATCTCTGGGGCTGGGAGGCAACAATTCCGGACATGATCACCGATAATATGTGGCAGCAGGTCTATGATGTGTACGTAAATGGTGCATACAACGGCAAGCACAATCTGGATATGGATATAAACACGTTCACAAACGATAATAATCCTTACGCATATCAGTCCATGACCGGCAGGATGCTTGAGACGATACGCAAGGGACACTGGACACCATCGGATGAGGTGCTAAACACGTTAGTCTATGAATATGTGGAGTCAATCGTGGAGCACGGTGTCACCTGCTGCCACCACACCTGTGGAAACCCGTTCCTTGATGAATTCGTGTCAGGCGTTGTCTCGGTGCCTGGTGCCGATGTGGTATCAGATGAAACTTACGCCAAATATCGTAAGATCATGGATGATGCGACCGGGAAAACCAGTGCAAGCAGCCAGACAACAAATGATGATAGTGGGGGTGGAACCAAGAATCAAGGAAAGATAATAGCAGCTAAAGGGGGCGACTCTAACCAGACACAGCAGGGAAGTGTTGGTGAGAATGTACAAAAGGCGTCAGAGTCTTCCCAGCATGTCGAAGGCTATGAAATGGAAGTTCGGACCGTAAGCGATGCTGCGAGTTCTGCAATATCTCTACTTTCCGGGGCACCGTTTCTGGCAGTAATCATTGTCGTTGTGCTTCTTGCTGCCATCTATAGCGGTTACAGGAAGAGATAGTGTAAGCGCCCGGTGGCTGCCTTCTACGCTTCCGGGGAAAAGCACCCTTACCAACACTGGTTCAGGTGTCTACAAGTGCCATCGTTGGAGGAATAAGCTCCTTTTGACCGGAGTTTATAAGATATCACAAAACGAGCCGCCCGGCTACGAAAGTTGTGGGGTCTAACGAAAATTTAATTCACATGGGGATAGACCCCCCAAGTTGCAGCCTGGAAAACACCTCCGCGGTCTCTCTGTTCATGTCCTCGATCATGAACTCTGCACTCGCTCCCCCGCCATAAACCAATCCGAGCCTCATCTGATCCAGATGACCCGCCAATCGCTCTATCGACAAACCCGGCTCATCGACCAGGTAAAGCAGATAATTGTACAACAAGATCCCAACAACGCATAAAAAGACGTGTGCCCTAATCTTAACATCTTTCCAGACGTGTTCCGGCATAAACGGGATTAACATCCGGTTTTTTAGCCATTTTATATCAGTCTTGATCTGGCTGCGCGCATCATACGTCTCCACGATCTGGCGCGGTGCCATATCCGCCATATCCGTAAAAATGACCGCCTTTTCCAACGCTTTGATATAATCCATTTCGCGAGCAGTATTCAGCTTAAATTCGAGTTTTAGAAACCCATCATCCATAGCAGTGCTGTAATCAAACTCATACAACTACAAAAAATCAGATAAAATAACAATTCTACTTAACAAGACATTTTCCCTGGATAAAAACCAAAGAAGCCTCGATAGAACAGAGAGATCCATCAAATTAGAAACACAAAATTCACGGGGTAATTTGACAGCCTCGATTACATGTACAAATGTTTGGCATAATTTATTGAACCTCTGCACAACTTAATTCTGTCCCACAGCCCAGTACTTTCTCTGCACTGTTTTCACTTCTTTTATCCTTTCTTTAACAATACCACGTACCGATCCGGATGATTGTTCATGTTTATAACCCTGAAATCCTCTGACAATCTCATAAACCGAGTCCGCTAGTGTGTCGAGGTCGTACCCGCCTTCAAGCGATGCCACCATTCTTCCTTCGCACAGTCTTCTGGAGAGGTCAACCACGATATCTGAAAGCATGCCGAAGCCACCAACAGAGAGGTTCATGCCTGCAAGAGGATCCCTCTCCGCGGCATCCTGGCCACTTGATACCAGTATGATATCAGGATTGAACTCTTCTGCTATCGGGATCAGGATCTGTTCAAAAGCGTGTCTGTAGTCTGGATCAGTGCATCCTGCAGGAAGTGGCACATTAACAGTATAACCTTCGCCGTCACCATTTCCAACCTCACTGACGCTGCCACTGCCGGGATAGTGTGGGTACTGGTGCGTGGAAAAATAGAGTACGCTCGAATCAGAATAGAACGTGTCCTGTGTACCATTGCCATGGTGCACATCCCAATCCACTATCAGTACACGGGAAAGTCCCTTCTTCTGTGCATATCTTGCTGCGATTGCTACATTATTAAATAGACAGAAACCCATTGCATGGTCAGCTGTTGCATGATGCCCTGGTGGGCGCACCACTGCAAAGGCATTCTTTACATCGCAATCAAAGACAGCATCCACACCAGCCATTACACCGCCAGCTGCAAGTAGTGCCACAGCATAAGAATCAGAGCAGACAGGTGTGTCCATATCCAGTGGAATGCCTTTTAAACTGTGCTCCTGCACGCGCCGGATATGGGATAAAGTATGCACGTATCCCAGTTCTGCCTCTGTGGCTTTCCGTGGCGGTACACTCACAAGACCCTCAAGTGATTCAAGCTTATCCATAATTGCAACAACCCTTTCAGCACGCTCGGGGTGACCAGCCGTGTTGTGCAGCTGGTAGTCTTGGTGATACACAATTCCGGTTCTTTTGACCGACATAAACCAAAGTATAATCTCAACCACTATAAAATTATATGCTGATCTGGCACTGTGAATACGAAAAAATGAAGCACAAGCTCTGGTATCTGTAGACCTGCCAAGCTTGTGATGGAGTCAGGGGCGATATTTTAGAGAATTTGGAACTAAGTTGTCGATATTTGATGTAGGGGCAATCGTGCCTACAAATTTCAGTTGATGTCGAGTTATGTCCCACTCAGTGTTGATTTTGGGTATTTTTTGGCTGAAATTTTGTTAAAGTTTGGCAGTAAGCAAAACTGTGAGATATGTAACTTATATGGCTAATTGTGGGACGAATGGTAGCGATTTTTGGGGTGGCTAAGCTTTCGGTTTTTTTGAATATCGTTTTGGGTGTATCTGAAGTTCCGATCGAAGCGAGGAATTTGAGTGGAGTGCATAGCACCGTAGCCAGATACACCCTGTTATGCGATGTGCGTAGGTTATAACGGAACTCCTCTTTTAATCGAATCATTAAGTTTGCCCATCATGTATCCCATTCCTTTACAATCACTTAATGGACTAAGAATTTCCTTTGATGAAAAAACTTCATTAGCCATTTCTACATAGTTTTTCCCACCCAATATAATGATTCGTTCGTGGTTGCTCAATCCCTTTTCCTTCACTTGGACAGAAAGTTCCTCTATAGTTATTGGGTCTGTCTTTCGGTCATTAAAACTTACATTATAAGGGCCAGGAACTATATAGTTAGGAAGCAGAAATCCATATTTTGCAGATAGAATACACCATGAGGATAGATAAAACCTCGTGGCATATTCTCTACACTTTTTAGCAAATGGCCCAACATACACATATTTTGCTTTAGTGGGTCCCGCATTTGGATTCTTATCCCATATCTTCCTATTTCCGCATGGAACTATACAAAGTGTTTTCATGTTTCCAACTCCACTATGCTATTTTCTATCTTAACCCTACCTTTAATACAAAATTCTCTTGCTTCACAGCTATTGGAGACTGGACAATAGCCTGTTATCTTATCTCGGTATGAACAACCATACTTAGATAAATGCCAAAGTGGTTCATCCACATCTAAAGCAATCATAGGTCTGTTCTTAATGCTCAAACCTTCTACACTTTCAAACCATGCTTT
Organism: Candidatus Argoarchaeum ethanivorans; assembly: GCA_905067555.1. Lineage (GTDB taxonomy): Archaea > Halobacteriota > Methanosarcinia > Methanosarcinales > EX4572-44 > Argoarchaeum > Argoarchaeum ethanivorans_C. The sequence continues at coordinate 12,515 of CAJHIS010000021.1, read as the reverse complement.
TCTTATGTCTCCAAACAGTTCATCCAATTTGACTTCTATACTTCCCCTCACAACTCCGGTAGTTAATGTTGCTCTTGCTACATGTATATCTACGGGGATGGGAACCTTCTCCAAGTTTCTTAATTGTGCTATACCTACATTGTCCCTGAGCATCCTCAACCACAATGGCCCTATTTTAGGACCACGCAGGTATGGATAATCCGATACTGAGCTTCCGTTATATAAGTGAGTATCGTTCCTTAGGCGTTTCAAAATGAGAGATGAATCCCCGTTACAGTTTTTAAGAAATTTACGTGGATCGCCTTCCCATTTTTTATAAAAAGTAACGCCAACTGTTCGCCAAATATTAGCATCTTTTTGAGGTTTCTTTGATAGTTTATATTTTTGCATATCTTCAACAATCTTTCTGAAAGGGGTTTCATGTAATAATTTTGGATTGAATAAATACCTCGTTTTTGAGTCATCAAAAGTTTTTCTCGAACTCTCCCATAACGATGGAGCATCCCTTTGATAGTCAATAGAAACAGTGAGCGTTATAAAGAATATATGATCAAGAGAGCCCTTAACTACATTATTCGGCGTTATGTCTTCTGGCATATCTGTTTTTCCATGAATGCCCAGAGTAGAGAAAGAATCATAGAGGAGTTTCGCAACTTTCTTTCCTCTTTCATTGTCTATTACAATTGACATATTTTATACACTCCTAAGCATTGCGTATAACAACAGATAATCGAATGACTGCGACTAGTTTCTTTGATTTCAAAGTTGAGATTCGAGGTGATTATGCAAACCGGCAAGATATTTCCTTGCCGCCTGCCTGCAGATGTTTTAGGAAAGAATCTTCCGCTTGAGATCAATAAATTAAAGCCCCGGGAGGGATTTGAACCCTCGACCTCATCCTTACCAAGGATGCACTATACCTCTAAGCTACCGAGGCTTTGTGATTTATTCTTATTTCTGGCGGGCTCGGGGGGAGTTGAACCCCCGACATTCGGGTTAGAAGCCCGACGCTATATCCTGGCTAAGCCACGAGCCCATTATATAAGACAATTCTATAGTTTTAGTAGTTCAAAAATGTTGTGGATGCAGGTGACATTAATGCATGTTCACCTCTATAGGTAGACTCATGCTGCAATCAATCGCGTGTGTGATTCGATCCAAACAAGTGCTTGAATATATCTGTTATTCTCCATGCGAAGTATGTTTTTTATAATCCCTCTTTTCACACTCATGTTTTCTTGTGTGACAGAATATTTCAAAATGTTTGAGCCACTCTGGATGATGTGGTGAGGTTTTTACAAATTCAACCAATGATTTAACCTGTGTGATGGTTATTGGGTCAAGTTCATGTTCAATGATGCATGCATCTTTGTCTGCTATCCTTCCAGGAACTTTTATAATTTCCAGAAATGCTTTTATTGTGTCGTGTTTATCTTTTACCCCTATAGCTATTTCATATCCTTTTGGTGTTAGTATTATATCCTCATATTTTTCGTGTTCAACAAAACCCATGTGATTCAACTTTTTTAGCATCTCAACGACACTCGGCGGCTTAACATTTAAAAAAATTGATACATTCTTTACTCTGGCATATCCCTGTTCATTCGTTATATTAAGGATCGCTTCAAGGTAGTCTTCAACTTTTCTAGATAGCATGACTCGTTATTAGGATACCCTATTATTTGAAGATTTCTATTGCAGACGAGCCTTGCGCAAACCTGGACACACTATCCTCAAGACAGATTCTGGAGCTATTCAAGGAACTGAATAAGGGCTTAGGTCAGACAATAGTCATGGTCACACACGAAGAGTGGCACGAGGAATGCGTTGATAGAGTTATTTATCCGATGGATGGGTTGATAGAAAAAAGAAATTAGGAGAGAATGAGAATTCAAACTTCTCAACTTGCGCCGAGGGTATTATCCATTTAAGCAAAGCGGAAATTAGTGGAATTCTCACTTTAGATATAGAGAACTTTGAATGGTTTTTTATTTACATCTTCCGGTCGATGGCAAGCCAGGTTTCAGTTGTTGAAACGTCTCTTGTTTTATGAAGAAAATCTTCTACTATTTTTGGGTTTTCCGCCTCGTATATCCATATTGCATCATATCTACCGAAAGTATGATACACATGCAGGATCTTGATGTCTTTTGGTACTTCTTTTATTATTTTGTCACCAAGAATGCCCACAAAAGTGCGCTTTTCTTTACCAAACTCCGGAGGTTCTTTAAGTATTTTATCACCAAAGTCTCCTGCATTATCCATCATGCCGGGGTTAACTTTCACACATGTTATAAACAACATCTTTGATTCACCTCTTTTAATTTTATAACATTTACTATACAAATACTTATGCAATCTATTATCCATCGAATAACATTCCTGTTCTATTTTACAATGTAAAATCTGTCAAATTATTATGCTGAATAACAAAGGCTAAATATTTCTAAGCCTAACACGCAAGGGATGATCATCGGTACACGTGGAAGCAAGCTTGCTCTTGCACAAGCAATAATTGTTCAGAAAAAACTGCGTTCGCTCGGCATAGAGACAACACTAAAGATTATCAAAACAAGAGGCGATAAGATCACCGATCGTCCGTTACATGCTGTTTCTGGTTTTGGTGCTTTTGTATGTGAAATTGATGAGCACATGCTTGCAGATAATATTGATATTGCTGTACATTCGATGAAAGATGTGCCAACGGAGCGGCCGGAAGAGTTGACCATAGCAGCAGTGCTAAAGCGTGACTCTCCTTATGATGCGCTTCTAACGAGGGACAATGTCACACTCGAAGAATTACCAGAAGGTGCGGTTATTGGGACGGCAAGTCTTCGCCGCCGCTCGCAACTGCTGCGATACCGCAAGGATATTATTGTGAAGGATATACGCGGCAATATTGATACCCGCCTTCGGAAACTGCATGATGGAGAATATGATGGTATTATTCTCGCTGAAGCCGGGCTTAATCGTGTGAAATGGGATTTACCATGCAAGAGGCTCTACACAGAGCATTTTTGCCCATCTGCAAACCAGGGCAGCATCGCAGCAGTAACCAGGAAGAATAGTGAAGCAGAGTCTGTAGTAAAGGTGCTTGACCACCAGCAGACCAGAATCGAAACCGAGGCAGAACGCATAATAATCAGTGTGCTTGGTGGTGGTTGTGTGGTTCCTATTGCAGCTTTTGCAAAGAGCATGGACAAGTACATGCACGTTACAGCAGAAGTTTTATCCATCGATGGAAAACGATACACAAGAGTGGAAGAAAACATTACCTTAAAAGACTATGCAGTGCATGCACAAGATCTCGGTGAAAAACTTAAAAAATCAGGTGGTTATGAACTGATCAATGAAGCTAAAGAATATTTTTCACACGTGAGAGGAGAAACATGAGAGATAAAAAAAATTATGGAATTGTGTACCTTGTTGGATCAGGTCCGGGGGACCCGGAACTGCTCACGATAAAAGCAAAGAGGCTCATCACCGAAGCAGATGTTATACTCTATGATCAGCTACCAGGGAAAGAGATACTTGCTATGATGCCCGATTCTGCTGAGAAAATAGATGTCGGAAAAAAAGCAGGGCAGCACACGCTTTCACAGGACGAGATCAATGAAGTGCTTGTTAAAAAAGCAAAGGAGGGCAGAATGGTTGTGCGTCTAAAAGGCGGCGACCCGTACGTGTTTGGACGTGGTGGCGAGGAGGCAGCAGAACTACGTGAGGAGGGTATTCATGTTGAAGTTGTACCGGGGATTACTTCTGCCATTGCAGCACCAGCATGCGCTGGCATACCAGTAACGCACAGGGAGCATGCCTCGATGCTTACAATAATCACCGGACACGAAGACCCAACAAAGAATGACACCTCCCTTGACTGGAAGCTTCTTGCACAGTTCAATGGCACACTGGTCATACTCATGGGTGTAAAGATGCTTGAGCGAAACGTCAGCGAATTAATAAAATACGGCAGAAACAAGGACACGCCAGTAGCTATTATTGAAAAAGGCACCAGAGCAGACCAGAGAGTTACCACAGGAACTCTTGCTTCCATTGCAGAGATTGCAAAACAGCAGCAGATAAAAGCGCCTGCCGTAACCGTAATTGGAGATGTGGTGAGCCTGTATAATGAATTGAAAGAGTGAGCCTGCTTTTTGCCATCTTGATTGCTAGCGCAATCAAGAATTATTTTCTACACAACTCCGTTGTGTAGAAGTCACTAACCCCGGATTTCACTATCGTTCAACTCCAAGGCATCAAGGTGAATGCTCATAGATTTGATTATGGGCTTGTTGGCGGGGTGTGGATGGTGTGGAAAAGGGGGAATTTTGAGTGTGTTGGATAGGCACATAGAGACTGCCTTCTTTAAATAGGGGTTTCAACATTTTGGATGCGCCACAATCAAGTTCTCTAAATAGTGACCGTTGTTTTTGTTCAATGAATAACTGTGTTTTTTTGAGTATACAATTGGATTTTTATGAGTGTCCTCCATTATATTTTTCAACTTTTCGATGGATGGATATCCCGGAGATTTATAAGACATTACAATAATAGATTCCCTGTGAACGGATAAGAGGGTTGTTAAATCATCAATAAAGGACCCTTTATTAAAACCGACATCTTCTTTTAGAATAGGTCTATTTTTTCTGTTATAATCAATTTTAGATTTCCAAGAATTATAATTTGATAGACCTTCTAGAAAATGATAATATTTGTAATAATCCTGAGGTGAACGCTTATCTTGAGCGTAATATGGTGGGTCAATGTAGACGAGATCAAAACCTCCCTCGACTTCAAGCGCATCTAAATTATATACTCGGTGATTCTTTCCGTTGTTGAAGATTGCGCGGTTTGTCTCCAAACGTATTCTTTCCATGAGTTCTTTAATCGGAGTATCCCATGTTTTTTTGTTACCAAAACTTCGTTTTACATCATTGGTTCTTATGTATAGATTAGCCCTATGAAATAAATTAAATGGCCGTTTCATAAGAAGGGATTGAAAAAGCGAATGTAATGCCATATCTTTTTTAAAACCTGTTAGGTTGGTTTTTCTGTCAAAATCTATTCTGTAAATTAGGTTGTCAATTTGTAAATTTTCTTCGTCAGTAAAAAAAATCCCTGAAAAAACCTCGGTTACAATATCAGGATGATCATTTCTTTCGAAAAGTGGATTGAAATCCTCTGGGCACAAACGGACGCTGTTATTTTGGATTATTGCTTTTGCGGTGATTGAATTTGAAGTTAAGTAGTCATTGAATGTTACACTTTTTCCCATCGTTTTTAACAGATAACTTACAGAAGCCGTACCACCAAAAATATCCAAACAACTATCAAATTCTAAGTTAGAGAAAATATCGAATAACCAAGGCATGAGACGCCTTTTTGATCCTTGGTATCTTGTAGTGGGGCAGTGGTTAAAAGTATTAGTTAACATATGAAATGGATATAGGATTGATGATATCTAAAGTTTTCCTAAAGGAAGGTGTTTTATTTAGAGATGATTTCTTCAAGTGTCGTGTAAACATCGCTTGGCAATAGCTTGTTATATAGAACAGTTAGATGTTCATTTTCGATGAATTCCATACATGCGATAGACAATAAAACGACAATTAAGACGAGGGTATCATTAAAAGTCTCTTGTGTATCTCTCTCTGCTCTTGGATTTGCCCCTAGATCGTGAGTGATGTGTGGTCGTGCCCCCCTTATTTCGATGTGAATATTACTCGTGTGGACATAATATGAAAGGTGACTATACACTTCACTTATTTTCTCAAAAAGATTTTTTGTTGTCCCAGCACTTCCCGAGAATTCAAATTTCTTTTTTGAATTCTTAAATCTTGGGATATTAAATGTTTTATCTTTCATGTCGCTAATTTTTACTTGTTCAGCCCCTCCTATCATGGTTTTACTCCCTTCTGGATATCCAATCTGCCAAATTGTCCAGAAGGTGTGTTCAAGTGCACATCTCAAAGAGTGATTAGCAGCAGGCCAAAGATGACTCGCTTCCATATACAATGCCTGGGTTATAAACTCCATAATGATATGGATGTTACTTGATCTTGGTATAACTCCATCATCCCCGTGGAACCATTTTGCATGATCTATAGGTAATTTTTCTGCGATCGGAGAGAATAGTGTCAATGCCAAATTTATTTTTTCAAAACGAAGTCTAAAATCTTCCGAGTTTTCAGTCACTTCATTTTTTACTGCTACGTTGACATATTCAATCCATTCAGTAATTCCGTCATCAAAGGATTGCCCAGAATCCATGATATCCACCTCCTTCCTCGGATATTCTAAAATCTCCTATCTCAGCATCTCCATTTAAATATATAATAGTAGTTTTGGCAACTTCAATCTCTGACTCCTTCTTTTGCACATCTTCTTCTGATGATAACGTCACTATAAACCTTTTTTCAGTATTCGAATAGGTCAATTGTTCAAGAATATTAGACAAATTAATCAATCTGTCATTGTCTTTACCTTTAAAGCAAGAAATGAGTGAAATAAATGTAATAGGATTTACTAGAACTTCCTCTCTTCGTTTCACGATAGTGTCGATAGATTCCCATTTTGCGTTCTTGGATATTTCATGATAAGCATTAGGATAGGGCTTCAATACCGATGGTTTGAAAAATAACGTATTAACAATAACTTGCATGTTTTTAAATGGGATACCTAACATTTCATGTGAAAAAATTAATTCTTCCCCATTGTTTACTAACCAGTTTGTAGTCATTTTTAATGTTCCATCTTCACTTATTAAAGAGTCGCGTAACTCTTCTACTTTAGGAGCAATTAGTTGATCTAACATTTCCTGGACGGTGGAGAATTCAGTAATTATGGCTATCCCCATATTCATCATCTTTGTATGTCTCTAGAAGAATATTGTTAAAGGCTTTCAAGCCTTCATCCGTTAATCTGTTTTGATAATGCAGATGATATACTATCGAAATAAGTTCTTTAATGGTCTTTTTATCTTTTGATACTTTGAAAAGAGGGTGGGAATAATTGAATGCTATACTCTTGTCATCTAGCAGTTCCGCTATGTTTTCTTTTTCAACCGTACCTTCGACTTCAAAAATAGAACATTGTTGAAGTCTTATAATTGAGATTTCGTTTTTCTTCTCAGTTGAAACATATACTATTTTCTTTTCATGATCAACGGATATGGGGGTTTCTTTTATTGGGGTTTCTTGTACAGAATAACCTACTTTTTCTACTGATTTTTTTAAATTAGTAATCAATTCATTTTTTGATTTTGCAGAGAGTGCTCTTTTATTTTTTGTACTGCCCCTTACTGCTTTTTTAGATAGAAAACCATAGTCTGTTTTCTGAGACGGAACACCTGAAGAGACTGCTAATGCTCCAACATCAGCTTCTGCTTCAGCTAAATCTTGGAGAGAATTAGCTTGTTTTTCCAAACGGGTTCTAAAAAATTCTGAAAATTCTATCCATTCTGGACATGTGATAATATTTTCTCTATCTAAACTTAACTGATTTTCAAATCCTTTTATAATCTCAATTTCCCCTCCGATATATCTCATTCGTCCATAAAGTTTTGGAGAGCGTGTATATATGTCGAAATGTGTGGGAAGGCCAATAGCAACATTTTTCATTCTTATCTGGAGACCTCGAAGGTCTTCCGGTTCAACGCTATGCTTTGGAGAGACTATTAAATATCTAAAAACGACGTTACCGCCAGCTATTGAGATTTTATCTTCCGTCTCAAGTTTTTCTGCTCCTTTGATAGCATTTCTAAATAATTTTTCTCCATTGTAATACAGATTCATTGGCTCGTATTCTGTTGGAGGTCTAAAGAAATCCACATATGGATGTGCTTCTGGATGATATTCAATTGGAGCATATTGTTGTAAAAACCATTTTATTCGGGCCAGTCCAGATAGTCCCATATAATCTTTTTTTCTGGGGTTTGCTGGTTCTAATATCAAATCCCACTCGGCTGAAAATATATCTTCTAACAATATAGTAGTACCTTGTTCATCCTTTAGACGGTCATCAGCTTCTGTTCTGCCCGGACATTCAACTGTGAGCTCTTTGGGAGTGGGGGGTTTGCGATGCCCTTCTTCATCTATCCATTTTTCAGAACTGATGGAAATAAAATTAATCTCATCAGAATCTTTTACTGTTGTTTGAACCGTGACTTTTTTACAAAATGGGAGGGTAGATAATACACCAATCCCATAGATACCAATTACTGGTCTTCCTTCTTGGGTTTTGGTCTCATTGGACTTGCTTGTTATTGCAATATTAACATAGTTTTCTAACCCCGGTCTCGTCATTCCTTTTCCATCGTCGATTATTGCAATCTGCTTTTTATCTTCATGAATGAATATCTGTACATTTTTTGCACCTGCATCCCAGGCGTTGCTAACCAACTCTTTCAATGCTATAGGTAGAGTTCGATATATTCGTCCACTAAGTAAATCAACAATAGCTTCACCTACCTTGATACTAGTAGACCATTCTTCTTCGCTGCTCACTTTAAATTCTCCGTCCCTTTAATTTCAACTGGTGTTCAGTCACTATACCCCGTACTTATAGGTACTGGGCTTGTTAGCGTCTTTGGCATATAAAGGTTTCATTTTTATTTTGTCTTGTGTAGAGATATATTTCTCCACAACTTCCAGATCCATGATAGCACCCCGGAGCCAATATGTGATTGGGACACCATTCCTTTAGATGTGGAAGGTGTTGTCTCAATATTTTACCGCGATATTTTGGAGTTATCACTCTTGTTTTTACAGCAGTAAAACGCATATAGTAAAAGCGTGTAGGTACTACAAATTTGAGATGATCCAATATGGAAATGCAATTTCGTCTTACTGGCTATTTTAGAACAAGTGCTGATCTGTCCGCTGCAGCAGATGATGTGGAAACGTTCTTTCGAACCACTGCTGTTGAATTGATGAAAAGGGGGGTACCGGATGGAAGAGGTGCCGTTGTAAGTAGTGTTGAGTGTGTCAATGACTGCATCCACTTTACCGTTGTATCTGACCGATACGCACGTGCCCATGATGCTGTACTGCGTCTCAGAAAACCGCTTGCGGCTCTTATTGGAAAAAAATATCGAATAGGCATACGTAAAATTGAAATTGACAGCTATATCATATCTTTTCCATCGAAAAAACCATTAAAAAATAAAATACCTTATGTGAAAAATATTGAGTACACGAATGAGCAACTGATATTGTCACTAAATGTCGGCGAAGCTGAGATTGAAAACCGTGTGCCTGATAGAATCATATCACTTATAGAAGATAAAATACGTTCACAGGAATATGGTGGAAAAGCAGAACATTGGAACTTGTTATGGCAAAGCGAGAAAAAACAGCATAAAAATGATATAGATCCTACAAATCAGCTTTTGGATGCTGGCTGGATCAAACGCGGTGCAAGCAGGGGCCAGTGGATACATGGGCCGCAGATAACGAAACTTTTCAGGGTGTTTGAGCAGATAGTTCTAAATGAGATTATCGCACCGCTTGATTACAAAGAGATGATCTTTCCAAAACTTGTAACATGGGAAGTCTGGGAGCATTCGGGTCATGCGAAGGGTGTGTATCCGGAGATATACTATGTATGCCCCCCGAAGACACGGGATCCCGAATTCTGGGAAGAAGTGATAGATCACTACAAAGTAACGCTTGAAGTGCCGATTGATATGATTGCAGGGAAAATCGATAAGCCAATCGGTGGAATGTGCTATGCCCAGTGTCCACCGTTCTGGATGTTCTTAAAGGGCGAAACGATTGCAGACAGCTCGTTTCCTATTAAAGTGTTTGACCGCTCAGGCACATCTCACAGGTACGAAAGTGGTGGCATTCATGGCATAGAGCGGGTGGACGAATTTCATCGCATAGAACTCGTATGGTGCGGCACGATACAACAGGTGCTTGACGAGTCAAAAAAGCTTCAGGAATGCTATAAACGGATTTTCAATGACATGCTTGAACTTGAATGGCGCACAGCATGGGTAACGCCATGGTTTATGGCACAGGAAGGACTTACAGGTCTTTCCGAGCAAAAAGAAGTTGGAACCATTGATTATGAAGCCGTGATGCCGTATCGAGACGATTGGCTTGAATTCCAAAATCTTAGTGTTAACGGAGATAAGTATCCAGGCGGATTCAATGTTAAATCACAATCAAAAGAGCAACTCTGGAGCGGGTGTTCTGGCATCGGGCTTGAGCGGTGGGCAAGTGCCTTGCTTGCACAAAAGGGATTAAACATTAAGGATTGGCCAGATGTTATTCAAGATATGTATGGGGAAATGCCTGAAGGCATAAAATTCCTCTGAACCTTTTGAAAATTCTGCCGTATTATAATAAATGCGGGGGCAGGCGCTGTTTTGTAAGTAAATCATCAATGTTTTCGTGCTCTCTTACAATGCATGTTTTTCTTTGCGTTATCAAAACTTCTGGTGCGCGTGGTCTCCCATTGTACTGTGAGCTCATACTGAAACCATAAGCACCTGTATCGAGTACCGCGACAACATCACCCTTTTCAACCACTGGAAGCTCTCGGTCGCTTGCAAGAATGTCACCAGATTCGCACACCGGTCCTGCAATAGTGTAGAGTCTTTCTGAGTTCAGATCTGCTTTGTTTGCCACAAGCACGTGGTGATACGAATCGTACATTGCCGGTCTAACCAGCAGGTTAAAGCCTGCATCCACTCCAACAAAATTTTTATGCGCTTCTTTTACCATGTTGACGGTTGTCAGCAGTACTGTGGCATCAGCTGTAATATATCGTCCAGGTTCAAGTATGATGCGAGGATGTAAACCCATCGCATTCGCACGTTCATTAAATACTGGCAGTATGGCATCTGCAAGATCCTGTGGTGTTGGTGCAGGCTCATCCTTTTTATAAGGTATGCCAAGCCCTGAGCCAAGATCAACAAACTCGAATTTGATTCCAAGCCGATCAATCTGTTCTACCAGATCCATCATTTTATTTGTCATCTCCACAAAAGGCGTAGTCTCGAGAATCTGGCTTCCAATGTGACAGTGTATTCCAACAGGTTCGATCGTGTCCAGTTTTTGTGCCATGTCATAAGCTTCGATAATCTTTTCCAAAGGTATCCCGAATTTGCTGGTAGCAAGCCCTGTTGCAATCTTTGGATGTGTTTTTGGTGACACGTCAGGATTTACTCGAAAAGCGATTGGAATAGTTTTGCCGCTCTCTTTTGCAAAAGCAGCAAGTGTTTTTAGTTCGTCAACAGAGTCTACTGATACCTTAACACCTGTTTCTACTGCATATTTAAGTTCATGATCTGTTTTGGAATTGCCATTAAAGAGTATCTTATCCTTGCGTATGCCTGCAAGCAGTGCCAGGTATAATTCGCCTTCGCTGAACACATCTGCACCAGCACCTTCACGCGCAAGTATTCGAAGTATCGAAAAATTGCTATTTGCCTTTACTGCATAGTATATATCAGCATCTGGGAAGGCGCCCTGGTATCGTCTGTAGTTATCACGGATACGCTGTTCGTTTATTACAAAAAGAGGTGAGCCATATTCTTTTATGAGTTCAAGGGAGTCAACTCCCCCAACAAACAGATGGTGATTGTAAACTTCAAGATGTCCATCAATTTTAAACATATTATCATTAGAGTATCAACTATTATTTTAAGTTGTTGTGTTTTTACCCACAGCATCACGCCAGGCTTGTGGACATGCTAAATAACTGTTTGCGAGATAATTTTTCTCAACCGCAGAGATCACGAAGAACTATAGAGGAACCTCCCTTCTTTCTCACTCTCTGCACCTTCTACTTGGCTCCGCGGTCAAATTCCCTGGGATGTTGTCCACACCATAATCTGGCAAGTACAAATCTATGTCTCAAAAATCCAACAAAAATAATACAGTTCAGGTAAATCATTATTTGTGAGTTACCTTACATGAAACACGCAAACGTGACAATAACAATCTTGGAAGAGTTAGCAAATAACAAATTATTCCAGGCACAATTTTTCTGTTAAGTACCAGTAGAGTTTGTGATGGTCTTTTACTATGATGTCTGCACACGTCAAGTACTGTGCATCAAGAGTGGTTGTTATTGCAATGCAAAAGCTTCCCGCTCTTTTGGCAGCAGCAACCCCTCGCGGTGCATTTTCAACTACAATGCATTCTGAAGGCATCAGTTGCAGTTGATCAATTGCAAGAAGATACGCATCCGGGGATGGTTTGCAGTTTATCACATCATCTCCTGTTACCACTGCCTCAAAGGTATTGGCACCAAAACATTTGTTTATTATCCCATGCACTGTCGAACTGTTTGAACCTGATGCCACTGCTAACCTGAAACCATTGGACTTTAGTGCAGATAAAATGGTTTTCATTTTGTCAAATATTGCAGGCGCGTACAGGGAGTTGAACATTTTAAGCTTTTGTGAGGATAAATCACTTATCATTTCTTCGCTGCATTCTCGTTGGTTCCTGTCAAGTATTATTTTTATGATGCCGCTGTGGTTTGAGCCTTCAAGCAGGTATACA
>CAJHIS010000020.1 GCA_905067555.1 Candidatus Argoarchaeum ethanivorans | reverse complement strand
TTAGCTATAACTTATTAAAACATAAAAGATAAGGTAAAACCAGTGATTCCGTTATACATTTATCACGCCAGAGAGTGCGATCCAAAAAAATGCACTGGTAAAAAGCTTGCAAGATTTAATATGCTGACAATAGTTAAGACCAGAATCCCTGGGGGGACGGTTCTTCTTGATCCATTAGCTCTGCAAGTCTTGTCTAAAAGAGATGTTGTACACGGTTTTGCAATTCTTGACTGCTCATGGAAACACGCTGAACAGCTATTCAAACGTTTTAAATATCGAGACCTTGTACACAGGGCACTTCCTTATCTTGTAGCTGCAAACCCGGTAAACTTTGGAAAGCCATTCAAGTTTAGCACAGTGGAAGCCTTCGCAGCCGCATTATATATTATTGGTGAGAAGAACCAAGCATTTGAACTCTTAAACAAGTTCAAGTGGGGGCACACTTTTTTGGAGATTAATCATGAACCTCTCGAAGAGTATGCAGCAGCATCCAGCAGCAGTGAGATAATAGCTATCCAGAAGGAATATATGAATATAGACTAAAAATTAAGTCGCTCAAAGACAATAATATTTAAGTCAGAAGTCGCTGTATCGATTTGTTATAGGCATGCGTCGCCCTGTTCCAAAAGCTTTGGTTGTAACTTTTATTCCAGGGGGCGACTGTTTTCGTTTGTACTCGTTATGGTCCACTCGCCATATAATTTCCTGCACAATTTTTTGATCGTATCCTTTTGCTATAATCTCTTTTACGCTCTTGTTCTCTTCGATATAGGATTTAAGTATCAGATCGAGCACTGGATAAGGTGGAAGAGAGTCTGTATCTTTTTGTCCTTCTCGAAGTTCTGCAGAAGGCTCTTTTGAAATAATTCTTGAAGGTATTCGTGTGCATCCTGCTGTCTGGTTAATATACTCTGCAAGCCTGTACACCCACGTCTTTGGCACATCAGAAATCAAGGCAAGCCCACCCGCCATATCGCCGTACAGTGTGGCGTATCCAACCGCAAGCTCTGATTTATTGCCAGTGGTTACAACAAGATAGCCAAATTTATTGGAGAGTGCCATAAGAAGGTTGCCACGAATGCGTGCCTGAAGGTTCTCCTCGGCTACATTTTCTACTGTACCTGCAAACTCTGTTTCAAGTGTCTGAAGGCAGCTCTTAAAGATGCGTTCGATTGGTATCTCTTTGTAGACTATTCCAAGATTTTGGGCAAGCACGTACGCATCTTCCTTGCTCTCTTTAGAAGTAATATGGCTTGGCATGGATACTCCGATGACGTTTTCTCTACCAAGTGCATCCACACATAAAACGGCAGTAAGAGCCGAATCAATTCCCCCACTTAAACCAAGAATTACTTTCATAAAACCGTTTTTCACCACATAATCCTTGAGAGCAAGAAGTAGTGCATAGTATATTTCTTCAACCTTACTTAACGATTGCAGCAGTGGTTGTTTACTCCCAAGAGTGTGCAGAAACAACTTCTCTACAAAACACGGTGCTTCAAATTCAACTTCCCCTTTTGTATTAATCACAGAGCTTCCACCATCAAATACAAGATCGTCCTGCCCCCCCACAAGGTTTACATACACAAGGTAAACACTGTTTTCTATCGCCCTTTGCGAGAGAACGTTTACCCTCTGCTTCATTTTTCCTACATTAAAAGGAGAAGCTGATAAATTGACAATCACTTCCGCACCCTTACTACGCTGGAACATGCAGACATCTTCAAACCAGACATCTTCGCAGATATTAACTCCAATGGTAACACCCCTGAACCTGAAAACGCATGGTTTCGTGGCTCTTGTAAAATACCGCTTTTCATCAAAGATGTCATAGTTTGGAAGATGAGTCTTATGACAGGTCTCAATTATTTCACCATTATAGATAATCGCCGCAGCATTATACAGTTTGACGTCCTTAAAAGAGCGGTCACCACTTGCCACAGCATCAACAAACCCGGTGATGACGCAGATTCCCTCTGATACTTTCCTGATCTCCTCAAGGCAGCAGATGTTTTTTTTAATAAAACCCGGCTTTGTGAGCAGATCTTTTGGATGGTAACCTGTGATTGCAAGCTCTGGAAACACAACAATATCAGCACCCCTCCTTTTAGCTGTAACTATGAAACTGCATATCTTGCGTGTGTTTTCATTCAAACCCCCAACCGTGGAATTTATCTGGGCGATTGCAATAGTGAGATTCATGGACATTTTGTGTTTATTTAATACATAGAAAAGTATAAACTTTCCTGTACTGCAAGCAAACGCTCACCTGTTTTGCATTTGCCTGTGAGCTGTTACATTATGGGGTGTTGCGGTTGAAACGTTGGAATCTCTCGTGTTCAAACCTAAGAGCAACTTTCACAGGACTCAGACCAACAATAACTTAAAAACAGTGTCAACACCAGACGGCGTGACAATCTCCTTCGTTATGAGGCCGGGGTCGAGGATGATAAACGGAATGTATTTATAGAGAGAAATCTAAAAACAGGAAGATGTTATGACGGAGTTAGAATCTGCACTTGATGCTATCAATTACATAGAGATAGAAAAGCTAACTTGGGTGCGGGTATAATTTCAAGCTTGTCTGAATTTAATGTGTTGATGTGATCTATATGCCAGAAAGTCATGTATTAAAAAATGTGAGTAGTAAAATACCATCAGAATTAAGAGAGGCACTATCAACTGGTATTGGTTATTCGTTGCTGATAAAGGGAGCACCGGGAACAGGGAAGACAATGCTTGCATTTGAGTTGCTCGACGAGTTTGGGGGCGAGAATGCAGTATATCTTTCATCGAGGGTTTCACTTCCAGCTCTTTACAAACAATTTCCATGGTTGGAGGAACGTACCGGGTTCCATGTTATAGATGCAACCCAGTTGTATTTTTCATCAAAAGCGTTTCTAAAGCCGCGCTCTTTCTCTGACCTTCTTCACACGAAATTGGGAGAGGGTGAAAAGCCCGCTCTTCTCGTAATGGACAGCTGGGAAGCGATCATGTCCGGGAGTAAAGGGGAAAGTAAGGAAGAGCTTGAAAAGGCGTTAACAGATCTTGTAAGGAGTTATGGAACTGAATACAAGATGAATTTGATACTTATATCAGAAACAACTGAGACCGAGATCCTCGATTATTTAGTTGATGGAATAATAGAGCTAAATCGCGTAACCATTGAGTATCGGAGGGGAAGAGAAATGGTGCTGAAGAAACTAAGAGGTATCAGGATAGACCAGCACAAATATGGTTTTACCCTTGATGGTGGAAGATTCAGGTATTTTGGTCCTTTCCAGAGGAGAATGATAGAGAAGACGAGACGGGTGGAGATTGTGCCAAATACTCCTACACACATGTCTACTGGTTGTGTGGAGATAGATAAGATTCTGGAAGGCGGATTAAGCAAGGGAAGCACCACGATAGTGGAATACGGCGATGATTTATCCCTTTTAGGATACCAATCTATCGTCGCTCACCTGATTATAAACACCCTACAACAAGGGATTTATTGTGTGAATATTCCAAACAGTGGATGGGATGAAAGAAGGTTAAGAAGAGGGATATTGCCTTTTGTCAAGGAAGAAGATTATATGAAGTATTTTAAAGTCTTTGAGATAAGGCGGGAGAAGAAAGATGTGAGAGAGAACGTGAAAATTTTGAAAGGCGAATCAATGGAGGTAGATTTTCCAATATTCACAGATTTCATTTCCAGTTTGGAACCACCGGTTATGGTTATTATCGGAACAGATTTGTTAGATTATCAATATCGATTGAAGGTGTCAGGCAACGTTGAGAGAATGGCAGAGTTGTTCTCATACTGGGTAATGGATTTGAGGGAAGCAGGAAATATAGCAGTATTTGGAATGCCTACCGGGGGTGTTCTGGGCACAGAGCTGTGTCACATGGTAACAAATCGCTTTAACCTGACTGTGCTTGATAGGAGTGTTGTCCTTTGTTGCAATCGCCCTGATACCAAATTACACTGCCTGGATAATGTAATCACCGAAGAAGCTCTTAAATTAAAGCTCACTGCTTTTGTATGAAGTAGTGAGAACCACGAGATTTCTGTGTCAATCTTGTGGTTACGGAAAGAGCCGAACACAGGTGATGTTACTGGAAAAATCGACATTTTTGACATGGAACACATGTTCACCATAAAACCGCTACAAACACTATCGTTGCCAGCGTTCGCTTAGCTATTATCACCTTTTCGAAGGACTCTTTTATGGTCACCTGAAAAGACTTAACTTCCCCAGTTATTCCCCATCCTTTTATATGGGTGGAATAAGGCAATATAAATATGTTTCGATTTTTTTTTCTTCATGAAAAAAACGATAACTTTATGTGTTGTATCGCATCCTTGTCTTTGTATGAAGTTATGATAAAAGAGCTTTTTAGCTTTATTATATTATTAAGAGTGAATATAAAAAAAGGAGAATAAATAAAATCAGATGCTGAGTGCAGTAGAACATTTCCCGGTGCTTATTATTGTAATCTCTCTCCTTTCAGCATTCACTATTCTTATTGCTGGCTGGCTGAACAAGAAATCCTGCTGTTTCATATCTTTTGCTACTATTCTTGTTCAACTTGTCATGTCTATTTTTATCCTGCGCCATGTCCTCACTGTTGGAACTATAAGCTACTGGCTCGGTGGATGGGCGCCTCCGTGGGGTATAGAATACGTCGTGGATGCATTGAACGCATACATATTGGTCATACTTCTGTTTTTAGCACTGGCATGTGTAATGTATTCAAAGAGAAACATAGAGCATGAACTGCCCCATAAAATTGTTTCTTATTATACCATTTACCAACTCCTCGTAACAGGTCTCTGTGGTGTTACTGTGACCGGGGACATATTCAACATGTATGTGTTTGTCGAGATATTTTCGCTGTCAGCGTATGCGTTAATAGCTTCAAGAGGCAAAATAGCGCTGAGGGCAAGTTATACTTACCTCATTCTGGGATCCATCGGTGCTTGCTTCTTTTTGTTAGGGATAGGTTTTCTGTATTCAGTTACAGGTACGCTGAACATGTACGACATCTCGTGCATATTGAAAACTGGCGATTTATATAGTAGTAGGGTGGTACTGGCTGCTTTTGCTTTCTTTATCGTTGGGTTGGGCATAAAAATGGCTCTTTTCCCGCTTCATACGTGGCTACCTGATGCGCATTCATTCGCACCTGCTGAGATAAGCGCAATGCTTTCTGGCATTATCATCGGGGTTTCCACTTATGCATTTATAAGGGTTTGTTTCTCTGTTTACACCATTGATTTCATCACCTTGTATATGCCTCTCACATCGATGATTTCATGGATAGCTGTAATAGCCATGATTTATGGTTCTGTCCTTGCAATAGCACAGTATAACCTGAAAAGGATGCTCGCTTATTCCTCAATAGCAAATATGGGATATATTATGCTCGGTGTTGGACTTTCCGCTTCCACTACTTTAGGACTCACCCCGGCATTGATGCATATACTGAACCACGCATTGATGAAGGCATGTATGTTTTTAGCTGCTGGTGCTTTTATTTATAAGTTTGATTTGTGGGATATAGAGGATTTTCGTGGTTTGGGAAGGAAAATGCCTTATACAACCCTTGCTTTCATTTTAGCTGCTCTCGCGATGATAGGAATGCCACCAAGCGTAGGATTCGTCACGAAATTGTATTTAATAATCGCCTGCCTTGAGGCGGGTCAATTCATATTCGTAGCAGCGATATTCTTTAGCACGCTTCTTATCGTATTTTATTTCTGGCGTGTCATTGAATATATGTATATAAGAGTGGAGGATGAGAAAGAAATAGGAAAAGAAGTAAAGGTAGAAGAGATACCGTGGAGTATGTTAGTCCCGGTGTTAGTATTCGGAGTTCTCTGTTTTGTAGTGGGAGTTCTATGGCTCGTTAATATACCAGCATTTCCATTGATGGACATAATGGACATGGTTAATTCGGAATTGGGATTGGGGGTGGTGCCATAATGATACTGGTACCAGCGGAAGTTGCATGGCTATGCTTCCTGTTTCCTTTTGCCGGAGCGTTATTATCTCCTGTTTTAGCCAGAATCCATCCAAGGCTTAGAGATTATGGAGCGTTGTTCTTCTCTTTCCTCGCGGCTCTGTGCAGTGTGATGTTCATACCCTATTTATTCCATCTTGAGAAGTTGCCTCTCGAGGTTGCTTTTGTGTGGCTTACCGTACCCATAGAGTTGAATGTGGGCGTTTTGGTTGACCCTTTAAGCATAGTGATGGCAAATGTAGTTGCTGTTATAAGCTTCATCATCATGGTTTATTCCCTTGGGTACATGAAGGGCGACCAGTGCTTAACAAGGTGGTGGATGTGGATGAACCTTTTCATCGGGAGCATGCTCCTTCTGGTTCTTTCCAATAACCTGTTATTTCTATTCATCGGATGGAAAATGGTAGGTCTGTGCAGCTGGGGACTAATAGGTTTTTACTACAAGGACGAGAGGAAATACTGGATTGGAGGTCCACCACCAACCAAATACACCACACCCTCTCATTGCGGCTTAAAAGCAATGGTTGTAACGTCCATGGGAGACGTTCTCATGCTTGGCGGAATCTTAATCATGTATGCTTATGCCGGAACATTAAACATCCTAGAACTCTATGCGACTTCCGCAGTATGGATACCTGAAATGGCAAAATCGTCTGGATTGATTTTACTGATGATTGTTATGCTTCTTGCAGGTCCCATCGGTAAGTCAGCACAGTTTCCACTCCACGAGTGGCTTCCTGAAGCAATGGCAGGTCCCGGTCCGGTTTCAGCCCTGATTCACGCAGCAACAATGGTTAAAAGCGGGGTTTATATGGTTGCCAGATTGCTTCCGATTTTCTATTACGGCTATTGGGTGTCTGGATGTATCGAAGCTTCTTATTTCTTCATTTTAATCGCATGGGTAGGTGCAATTACTGCATTCATTGCTGCCACACAGGGTATGGTTGCTCTTGAGCTGAAAAAAGCACTTGCATTTTCTACCGTCAGTCAGATAGGCTACATGATGCTTGCATTGGGTGTAGCAGGATTAACCTTCTCCAGTTTAGAGGGCGGTTTCACCTCTGGAATATTTCACCTGTTTAATCATGCGCTGTTCAAAGCTTGTCTCTTCCTCTGCGCGGGCTCGGTCATTCACACCGCCCATTCTATCTATATGAACGACATGGGCGCTATCAAGAAGTTCATGCCGTTTACATGGGTTTTCATGCTTATTGCTTCTCTATCTTTAATGGGAGTTCCGCCATTTCCTGGATTCTGGAGTAAAGATGCCATTCTTGCGTCAACCCTTGCAACCAATAATTATCCTTTATTCGCACTCGCTCTGGTTACCGTGGTCATAACTGCATTCTACACAACTCGCTTCTTTGGGATGACCTTTCATGGAATGGAGAGTAAAAACATAGAAAAACTGAAGAAAAAGGGCGCGCATCTCACTGAAGTACACCGTACAATGGTTATTGCATGTGGTGCTTTAGCTATCATAATTATTATATGTGGTTTGTTTGGTCTTCCATTAGAGCATTTCTTTGGACACGGCTTTGGACATACACTGGCGGAACTTAACCTGCCGTTTGAACATGCCAGGCATTCGATGCCACATTTGTTAGTTCCTCTTTTGTCAGTACTCTCTGTGGTTACAGGTGTTGTGCCGGCATATTTACTTTACTTTTCAGGTAAAATAGATCCTGCTGGAATAGTAGAGAAGCATGCATCTATGAAGATACTCCACAGGTTCTTATGGAACAGGTGGTACATAGATAGTTTCTATTACATGTTTTTTGTCGGCGGAACAACCAGGCTTTATACTCTTGTGCCCAGGTACATTGAAAAGCCACTGGATAACTTCTTCCATAAGCTGATCCCCTCTATTCCGGGAAGACTCGTTAATCTTGTGAAGTACATCCAGACTGAAAGTGGAACCATATCGTTTAATTTACTATATATCCTTCTGTTCTACATATTTGTCCTCCTTGTAATATTATGGGTGGTGTTGCGATAAAATGATACCTTATATTCTTCTCCAGACATTAGTACTGCCGATCATAGCCTCCATATTCATATTTTTGACCAGGTACAAAACAGGTAGAAAAGCTGGCTTTATAGCAGGTGCTACACTCATATACACGACCGCCCTTCTTTGTGTGGTTGGTATCAGAGTTTATCAGGGCGAAATAATTCATGAAGAATACCTGTCTTTCCCAATTGTGAACTTAAATCTTTTAGCCGATGGTTTGAGTATAGCTGTTGCATTGATAATGAATCTATGCTGTGTGGTCCTTGCATTTTACTCGATACATTATGTAGGACACAGAGTTGATGTAATATACGGAAAATTGGATGAAAAGACATGGCTCATGTATTACACGCGGTTCTTCGTTTTGTTCCCCTTCTTTGCTACGGGTTTCATAGGTATTGCTTTTTCTACAAACCTTATAGCGATGTATTTTTTCATGGAACTATTGACCATTATTCCCCTTTATTTCATAATGGCTCAATTCGGCTATTCCGACTTTATAGAGCGTTATAAAGTAGCACTGATGTGTCTTTTCTGGGGAATTGCCGGTGCAACCGTCTTCCTGATTGGCATCCTTTTAGCATACACCCATACAGGCAGCTTTGAAATCGCGTCGTTGAGCACTCTCGCGGGAAATCCCGTGGCAATATGGGTTATCTTATTTATGCTTATCGGTTTGTTTAGTAAGCTTGCGATATTTCCTCTTCATATCTGGATGCCATGGGTCCACGCAGAGCATCCCACCTGCATAGCAGGATTGCTTGCGGTTTATGCGAATATCGCGGCTTATGTGATGGTCAGGGTTCTCATCCTGCCACTGTACGATGATTTCAAAGTTTTTTGCATACCCATTATGGTGCTGGCACTGATAACTATGATCTATGGCTCTCTCCTCGCGATGGCTCAAAATGATGTGAAACGCTTTGCTGCTTGCTCAACTATAAGCCAGATCTCATATTCTGTCTTTGGACTTGGAGCACTCACCATCTGGAGTATTGAAGGTGGGCTTTTTTTCTTCCTGGCTCACATTATGGGTAAAGCAATTCTCTTCTCAACCGCTGGTATATTAGTTTATGTAACTGGTGTCAGGGATATGAGGGAGATGGGTGGACTTGCATCCAGGATGCCAATAACTGCTGTATTATGGACAATGGGTGCGATGAGTCTCTCAGGCCTTCCGCCTTTCAGCACATTTCCAGCAGAGTGGGCAATGTTTACTGGCATCTTCATGTTTGGAATACACGGCCCTTCTATTGTACTGATAATAGCAGTTATTGGCGTTGTCGCAGTTGGATTAACCATTGCTTACACATTCTGGTCGGTGAAGAGAATATTCTTTGGTCCTTTGAATCCAAATCTATTAAATAACCCCGGGATCAGAGATCCGCCAGTATTGATGTGGCTTCCAGTTCTTATTTTAGCTGTTATATCGATTATTATAGGTCTGTATCCTAAACCTATATTTGACCTTTTTCATCTTGTGATAGGATTGTTATGATTGCGTTAACAAATACGAAATATTTATAGGCTATAGTAAACAAATCGAGATAAGATGATGATAAGAACAACCTGAAAAGATAAAAAGAAGTGTGTGAGATGGGAAGTAAATTCATTAGTGTGGTGAAATGTTTTATTAAACGTCCGGTTGACTCGGTGAGACTTATGCTAGGTTCATACGAATCGAGGCCAATGGAATCAATAAAAGTGCATTGCTCCGAAGTAGAAGTGGAGAGTTATGGTTTCTACGCCGGTCTTTTCATGGCTATTCTTTTTGTCGTTCTTTGTGCTATAATGTATCTATTTTTTTATGCGATTAAAATAGTCTATCCTGGACCGTAAAATCTTATCAAAACTCCTATTTTTGTCATCATCGTCTTAATGATGTCAACGACTTTTATCAAGTTTGCTTTGCCGCATTCCCAAAAGGGCATTTGGATTTATTTTGGATTTAGCGTTTAGGATTTTCATTACTTGATGGGCTTCGATTCAGCTGCGGATAGCAGCATATATTCTTCATACGCCCTTTTTAGAAACTTCGATAGCACTATTGAGGCACAGTAAAATATCACCAGCACGAAGAATCTTGCGTCTCTGAAAAGGTAATCCAGTGGCACAAAAGCTTCTGCAACACCTTCCAGACCAATTAGTCGATACCACCTCATTACGTAGTAAACAAGAACATAAATGTTTATAGCAAATACCCCAATAGCAATACCATGGTTGACCCTCGAAAGGTTTAACCAGTCTTTTTGTTTCCTTGACATGGAATAAACGTAAGCGAAAAAAAGCCAGCCAACGATGAAAAGTATCATACCTGAAAACGCACTTTCCTTTGCAGTTATGTTGAGGTCAATGCTTATTGCTGTTCGCCATAAAAACGCTATACCTACTATTATTAATAATGTCCGTTCATCAGTCAGCACGGTCCATATTAATTCTTTCACGCCCATTTCTTTCAGCTTTTTGACCCTTGGGTATAAATATGGGGATATGATGTGGAGAAGCGCCTTTTTTTTGGATAGAGATATATAATCCTCATTAATCTGCTTTACATACCTTGCCGACCACATTATTGCGCAATAAAACAACACCAGGGTAATAAATCTTATATCCCTGAGGAGGAAATCAAGAGGCAGATAAGCTTCTACGTGCAGTAACCTGAACCATCTCATACCGTAGTATATAAGAATGTAAGTGTTTATAGAGATTATACTAATGGCAATCCCCTGGCAAATCCAATTTGTGATTACCCAGCCTTTAAGATCCTTGAACAGGTAATACAGGTAAGCGAAGAGAACCCAGCCAAATATGATAAGAACGATACCTGAGCACACACTTTCCCAGAGCTTTATCTCATTATCAATGCCAATGAATACTCGCCACAAAATCGCTGTAATCACTATCGCTGCCAGCACTCGCTTATCCATTATCGCTTTTTCGAAGGACTCTTTTATGCTCACCTGAAGACACCTATATCCATTGGTATTCCCTTTTATATTCAAATAGAATAGGACAATATAAATATGTTTCGATTTTTTTTCTTCGGGAAAAACGATAATTTTATATATTGTGTTGTAGGCTTGTCTTTGCATAAGATTATGATGAAAGAACTTTTTAACGATATCATGTCATCAAGAGTGAGTATAAAAAGAATGGAGGATCCAGTAAACACTCACTCTGTTCGCATTAACTGGGAGTACAGGAAAGTTTATATTTTCCTATACATAAGTAAGATCAGATGCTCTGTGCAGTAGAACATTTCCCGGTGCTTATTATTGTAATCTCTCTGCTTTCCGCATTCACTATTTTTATTGCTGGCTGGCTGAACAAAAAATCCTGCTGTTTCATATCTTTTGCTACTATTCTTGTTCAACTTGTCATGTCCATTTTTATCCTGCATCATGTCCTGACAGCAGGAACTATAAACTACTGGCTCGGCGGATGGAGCCCTCCATGGGGTATAGAATACGTCGTTGATGCATTAAACGCTTATGTACTGGTCATACTCCTGTTTTTAGCTCTTGTATGCGTCATGTATTCAAAGAGAAACATAGAGCATGAACTGCCTCATAAAATTGTTTCTTTTTATGTTCTTTATCAACTCCTCGTAACAGGTCTCTGTGGTGTTACTGTGACCGGGGACATATTCAACATGTATGTGTTTGTCGAGATATTTTCGCTGTCAGCGTATGCGTTAATAGCTTCAAGGGGCAAAATAGCGCTGAAAGCAAGTTATACTTACCTCATTCTGGGCTCCATCGGTGCTTGCTTCTTTTTGCTTGGAATAGGATTTTTATACTCGGTTACAGGTACGCTGAATATGCATGACCTTTCTCTATTATTGCCGCCGCTATATGGAAACAGAATGGTTCAGGCAGCGTTTGGCTTTTTCATCATTGGACTCGGAATAAAGATGGCTCTTTTCCCGCTCCATACATGGTTACCTGATGCACATTCATTCGCACCTGCCGAGATAAGCGCAATGCTTTCTGGTATTATTATCGAAGTTTCCACTTATGCATTCATAAGGGTCTGTTTCTCTGTTTACACAGTAAATTTCCTTAAACTCTTACCTATATTTGATATTCTCTGCTGGGTAGCAGCATCAGGCATAATCATAGGGTCTGTTCTTGCAATAGCGCAGGATAATCTAAAACGAATGCTCGCTTATTCTTCGGTATCGCAAATGGGCTACATTATGCTTGCGGTAGGACTTTCCGTTTCCTCTCACAACGAACTCTGGGGCGGGCTGACCCCGGCATTGATGCACATATTGAACCATGCACTGATGAAGGGCTGCCTGTTCCTCGTTGCTGGTGCATTTATCTACAAAGCGGATTTGTGGAACATAAGTGATTTCCGTGGTTTAGGGAGAAAAATGCCCTACACCTGCGCGGCTTTTAGCCTGGCAGCAATTTCCATGATTGGAGTGCCTCCAAGTGTTGGCTTCGTGTCCAAGTTATATATTATACTTGCCTCCTTAGACTCTGGTAAATTCGTTTTTGTGGCGATTATGCTTATCAGCACTCTTCTTAACCTCGTATACTTCTGGCGGGTGATAGAAACCATGTACATGAAGCAAGAAGAAGGGGCACATGACCATTCGTCCTCCCGTAGAGATGAGGTTCCAGCAAGCATGCTTATTCCAATATTAATACTTGCATCTTTATGTATCATCGTTGGTATTATCTGGCTTGCAGAGATACCTATGCCTATCATGGACAGCGTTAATTCATTGTTTGGACTCAGCGGTGGGATGACATGACTGCAACCATTGAATCAATGCAGCCAACATTTGCAATTATGTGCCCGGCAATTGTTTCCATTCTTATCTTGTTATTTGGCAAGTGGCCAAATATAAGAGAGAGCTGGACACTAATTGCAGCCATAGCCCAGTTTTTGATTGTCATTTCAATGGCACCTGTTATTCTTGCAGGAAATATCATTGAGTGCACGTTTTTCACCATGCTTCCAGGTGTCGATTTTGGTTTTTCTGTAGATGCTTTTGGCCTTATCTTCGCTATCACTTCTTCTTTTCTCTGGATTTTGGTATCATTATATTCCATAGGCTACATGAGGTCACTCAATGAGCACGCACAGACACGATTCTATTTCTTTTTCGCTCTTGCCATTTTTGGTGCAGTTGGTATAGCAATGTCTGGAAACCTGTTCACCATGTTCATCTTTTACGAGATACTGACAGTGTCAACATATCCACTCGTCGCTCATGAACAGACACCAGTGGCATTAGCTGCAGGTCGCAAATACCTTGCATACCTGCTTACATCAGGCACTTTCTTCCTTGCTGCTATCGTGTTAACATATTATTTTTCAGGAACTACAGATTTTGTGAACGGTGGAATACCAAACCTTGCATCTGAAGCATCACGAGCAGCACTGATGGTACTATTCGTGATATTTCTCCTCGGGTTTATGAAGGCAGCATGGATGCCTTTTCACTCATGGCTCCCAACAGCAATGGCAGCTCCAACACCTGTAAGTGCACTTTTACATGCAGTTGCAGTGGTGAAAGCTGGTGTATTTGGAATTATCAGGGTAGTATGTTACATATATGGAGTAGACTTGATGAGTGCTCTTGGGCTTGGATTGGCACTGGTTTGTTTAGCTACTTTTACACTAATAGTCGCTAATTTGTTTGCTCTTGCACAGGACAATCTGAAAAGAAGGCTTGCATACTCTACAATAAACCAATTGTCTCTTATTATCTTTGGAGTTGCATTGTTATCGTATGAAGGGATAGAAGGGGCAATGATGCACATTCCTTTCCATGGTTTTATGAAGATAACGCTTTTTATGTGTGCTGGAGCGATAATGGTGGCATCAGGCAAGAAGAATATCAGTGAGATGGCTGGCATAGGAAAAAAAATGCCTGTGACGATGATTGCATTCACAATTGGTGCACTTGGAATGTGTGCACTCCCACCAACCGCTGGATACATAACACATCATCTTTTTGTTCACGGCTGCGAAGAAGCGGGAGGATCAATGACGATTTTTCCATACATCCTGCTAATCGTTGCTATACTGGATGTGATGTATTTCTTCCCAATCATATACACGGCGTTCTTTAAGAAGTCAAAAGACGGGGGAGATCGCAGGATACAAGAAGCACCCATTTTCATGCTTATTCCAATAGCAATAACTGCGACTGTTTCCATTATATTTTATTTTTACCCCGATTTGTTTTATATATCAGATCTTGTACACACAGCGATCAGCGGTTTAATGGGGGGGCATCCATAAAAATGATGATTGATGAAATCCTGATGTATGCTTTTGTTGTGTTTTGGGTAGCATGGGTAGCAGTTAGTAAAAAAGAACCGGGGAGATGGCTCATAAGGTTCTGTGAAGGACCGTTGACGACCTTTGCAACCTTTATAGATTGGAATGTAGGGAGAATGGCTGGTTTTTTTGTCTGGTTCAGCAGGAATCCAGCGGCTGCATTGAGCATAAAGGGAGAAGAGATGAAGCTGAGGGTGGAGATACCAGGTGTTACACCAGAGAAGGCTGCAGAATATGAGCGAGAATTAGAGGAGTTGAGGAAGAGGCAGCCAGTAGGAGAACCAATGGTAAGATTAAACATAGGTACTGCAATGCTGCTGGTACTTCTCTTTATCGCTTTATATCTAATAACTATACTTATACGTGGGTGGCTTGCTCCATGAGAACAAGCTAATAATATGCTAACAATTCGCGGAGTACATCTGTTTTGGATATTACCCCAATTTGATTTCCATCTCCTGTGATAAGGATGCGCCCGATGTTCTTTTCGTTGAATAGTTTAACGATTTCATAAAAAGGTTTGCTTCCTTTTACAGACACAAGCTCTTTTGACATTATCTGTTTCACCCTGACGTTGACCTTTCCACTGGCAAGACTTTCTGCAATATCCTTAAATGTTACAATCCCCACAATAGCTCCTTTATCCTCAACTGGCGCTCCATGTATGTTGTTCCTTACCAGAATGCGTGATGCTTCCTGTATATTTGCATTTGCAGGAACAGTTATTGTTTTTGATTTTATGTAATTCTTTGCTGGTCGTTTCGGGAGAGAGATCATCTCTTCTATAGAAAATATTATTGAATTTTCACTATCGTCTCTACCTGTTACTATCCCGCGTATAATCAGTTTGTTTACAACAGTTGGCCCGATTAATATTTTATCTCCAATGTCAAACTCTCGCACGTTCCCAATCACCCGAACTGTGCCACTGCACCGGTTTGGGTTACGCACCGTTGTGAAACTGATTGATGATGCAGTAACGCCCTCGATTATGTCGTTATTTCGTCGAATCGGAACAATGGACTCGTCATCATATCTATCGATGTCTAACGCCTCGTAAGCAGCGCTTGTAGTTTTATAACCTCCTTTTGGTCCAGGTACCCCCTGCACAAGACGCAGTGCCTTTAATGATTGCATCTGGTTTCGTACTGTCCCAGGATTTCTTGATATAATCAGAGCTATCTCTTCACCTTTGACTGCTTGCTTTTTCTGGTGATAAAGAGTAACCAATGTAGTCAGGATCTCTTTTTGAATGGCTGTTAAGTTCATGTTTCATTCACACTGCTTAATTATAACGATTAAATTGTATATAAGCTTTGGCACAAACGGCTCTAAAAAATAGTATACATTATATTATATACTTTTACAATGTAAACATGTTGTCTTATTTAAACCGAAATTTGAGACATGATTTTCTTGTGTTTGTCTCAGGCTTAAACCACAAGATTAGCACAGCTTGATTACCGCGTAATCAAGATTCGTTATTTTCTGCACAACGAAGTTGTGCAGGTGTTATTTTATCTCTGCAAAGCGCAGCTTTGCAGGTTTTATGCGTATTTCCTGTTCTATTTTTGTATACGTTTATTCGTCATCATTAGAATAATTCCTACCGAAAGGAAGATTACTCCAAACCATAACACGTTCACTGCAGGTATTATTCGTAATATTAACGGCACTACACTGCCGCCGGCACCCTGGAATATCACGTACACGTCACCACCGATAGGATGCAGTAGTTTTCGATTGAGCAGAGGATGTGTTATGCCGCCCTCTCTGGTCATAATATATTCTGCAGATCCTTTTCCTATACACTTGTCGTTGCTGTATACTTCAAGATATACCCGCTGATGATCCTCTGTTTCTGGAAGTTCTTCAATACTATCGATGCTTGAGAACATCAAGATGTCAAAAATCTCTCCTGTACTATTGCTTTTGAAGTTGAAAAAAAGTGTCCCGCTTGTACTTATTTCAATTCCTTTTGTTATATATAATGGTTCAAAAGCTACCCATAGATTTCCTGTACCATCATTAAGATTGACGTAGGTTACTGGCATCTGACCAGACTCGATGTTAATAATTTGCATAACTCTGCCTGCAACCGTGACCGCACCTTCTGCATAAATGTCCGGATTATTATATATCTCACTAATTCTTGTTCCTGGATATGTTTGTATACCACCTGCCTCAATTTTTTGAAGTTTTATTCCATATCCTTCGTTGATGTCCACTATTTCGCCTTTCGAGGAAATCGGAACCTTGGCGTCAATAGTGGTGGTAAACATGGTGCTGATAATTGCTCCAAAGAGTATCAGTGCTACGCCAGTGTGTATCAGTACTATGCCTACATTCGAGAATTGATAGCTGGTTCTTTGAGCCCTTTTCAGCCGACTTGCGAACCGTGCAACTGCAAACAGAGCATAAGCCATTGGAGGGAATAGTGATGCAAGAGATATCGATCCTATAAGTCGGTGCATCGTTGATCCTGTGACAAAAAACGGATTAGTGTGATCCAGAACATAAAAGTTGGGGGTTCTGACAAGCGCTGCAACGATCGTTATTGCTGTGACGATTATAAAGAGTTTTACCTGGCGGTTTTTTTCCTCTTTACTATATTGCAGGCATAAGCCAAGAACTAACAGCAGTGCCAGTACAACGGGATAACTCCACAGATTAAAGAAGTTCTTAGCTTCTGCTGCAATGCTCACATCAACTCCTTTTGTAAGCTGAAGTATTACCGGGAATGTAATTCCCCAGAACGATATGAATGCAAGTATTATGAACAGGACGATGGTTGCGTAAAAAAGGTTAGCTTTATTGATAAATCCCTGTGATGGTGTTGATTCTGGTGATTCGCTGTATCGTTTGACAGATAGAACTAACGAGATGACAGTTGCTGAACCGATTAATATTAGCAAGAATGTACCTGTTGGTGTATCGCCAAATGCATGCACTGAATTGAACAAACCACTTCGAGTAACCAGTGCAGCATATATTACAAATATGAACGTGGTACATGCAAGTGCTGCAGAGGTGATGTTAAAACTTTGTTTGTTTTTGCGGTACACTGATAACGCATGCAGGAATCCTGTTGCAGTAATCCACGGTATAAGCGAGGAGGTTTCCACAGGGTCCCAGCTCCAGAAACCACCCCATCCAAGAACAAGGTATGCCCACATACCACCAAGTGCTATGCCAAGTGTCAGGAAAAGCCAGCAGAATCGCATCCATTTCTGTACAAAAGCTCCCCATTCAGATGATTTGGTTAAAAGATACGCAATGGTTGCTGCAAAAGGCATCACTGCAGACCCATAAGCGACAAACACCACTGGTGGGTGGATAGACATCCACGGGTTAATCAGGAGCGGATTTAGCCCGTTACCGTCCGGCGGCACGAAATCGCGCGCGAGTTCTGTATATACAGTATATATCAACTCGAAAGGTGACTCTATACTTGTTAATATGATGAAGTAAATGCCAATAAGCAAGGCTATGATCTGGGTTTTTCTGATAAAGGATGATTGCCATTTTTCGCGTTCACTTACAAAGAGTACGGTTACAAATATGAACCAGGTCCAGAGAAGGTATGTGCCTGCCTGACCAGCCCACACACCTGATATTTTATAAAGTAGCGGCAGGTCTCTGCTGCTGAACTGCCACACATATACATAGGTGTAATCAGGAGCAAGGAAGTAGTATAGAAGCAGCAGCAGGTCAATTGTTAAAAGTACTGTCGAGGCTCGTATCAGCCACGGGAGCTTCTTCATGCATCCAGCATTATTTTTAAACTCTCCTAACAACAGACAGATCATTGCTGTGAGGCTGACAACAGCTGTTACATAGAGTATAAGATTTCCAAGCGTTAGATTTTCAAATGTCATGTATGTTCAGGTTTCCATATATTTTATGTTTTGACGAATTGAAGGCATCGATACTGGCTGCTGCAAGAACAAAGCCTTGTTCAAGAGTTTTCGTTATTGAAGGTTTTGGAAAGAGTTTTCATCGGTGTTTATTGCATGATGGACACACAAACGACCAAGAATATGTCATTAATTGTTTACCAGTTTCTTTTGACAATTCAAGTCCTTTCCATAGAGAGTGCTACCATGTATTATCTACAATATAAAAGCATCCTTGTCACTCGATACTTGCAGGATCTGTGTAATCAAGAAAACATGTTAGATTAAGTTGCGGATGTTGATAACACAGTACTATTGCAAAGCACTGTTTTGGCATGTGGTACCGAAATGTTGTTAACGTTCGGGTATAATATAAGAAGTGAAGTCCCAATATTACAAAATGTTTACGAGGTATAAAAAGCGAAATGAAAAGCAGAAGAAAAATTGGAATAGTACTGGCTTTTGTTGTTCTACTTGCAACCGCGATATCTACTACTGTTAGTGCGGTAAACCCATCAAATCCAATCATTACTGAGGTATATTATGATACCTATCTTAAAGGGGATACCAGTGGCGAATTC
This sequence comes from Candidatus Argoarchaeum ethanivorans, assembly GCA_905067555.1. Lineage (GTDB taxonomy): Archaea > Halobacteriota > Methanosarcinia > Methanosarcinales > EX4572-44 > Argoarchaeum > Argoarchaeum ethanivorans_C. The sequence continues at coordinate 2,317 of CAJHIS010000020.1, read as the reverse complement.
ATACGAATACATAATCCCACCGAAAGTTCAATCAACATCGGTGGATGGCAGATAACAGATCGTGTAGGGATTATCACGTTTCCGGCACAGGCGAATATAGATGCTGGAGATAGCTTATATCTTGCTTATAATGCAACTGTATTTTATGATGAGATGCTTCAAAACGCAGATTTTGAGTATGGCGAGGATTCTGACCAAACGCTAAATATGAATAAATGGGGGTGGGGATTAAGGCTTAATGATGATGGGGACGAAGTAATCCTGAAAGATATTGAAGACAATATAATTGATGTCGTGGTTTATGGTAACTCGGATTATACAGGTACTGGTTGGATTGGTACACCAGTAAAAGATATAAAGCCTGGCGTAATCATGGAGCGGGACAGAAACGAGACAACCGGGCAATATGAAGATACAAATACCTCTGCGGATTGGGGTGATTATCGAGTATACGTCGTTGGTCAATCGCACTTTTCTTACGAGACATTCAGTTTTAACGGAAATGTGACAGTGTTCACTTCTCCTGACAGCAGTTTTATAGAAATCGCAAATGCAATAGACAATGCACAGGAGTCGATTTACCTGAATGTTTACGAGTTCCATAATTTCTATCTGATGGATCATATAATAAATGCAATAGGCAGGGGTGTTGACGTTAAAGTAATGCTCGAAGGAGGCCCGGTTGGTGGGATTGGCGATGAAGAGAGATATATTGCAAATAAAACCGTTGCCGCTGGTGGAACGGTAAGGTTTATGATAAATAACAAAAGTGAAGGCATTTATGACCGTTATGCGTTCAATCATGCGAAATACGCGCTTATAGACAACAAGTCAACGATAATAATGTCTGAAAACTGGAAAAATACAGGCGTCCCCACCAATAATACTTTTGGAAACAGAGGCTGGGGAATAATTATAAACAATCCGGATGTAACAAATTATTTCAGCGAGGTATTCGTTGAGGATTGGAAACCTGCAAGCAGGGACAGCTTTTCATTCACTGCAAACGACCCGGTCTTTGTAAATAAATATGGTACTCCTCCCCCGGATTTTGTGCCAGATCGCACAGTTCCGACTAACAATTACTCGCATCCGTTTGACAGTGAAATTATTTCCGGTACGTTTCATGTTTCTCCTGTTTTAGCCCCTGATACCTCGCTGATGCAGACAAAATCTATTATTGGCATGATAAAAGGGGCAGAGAGTTCTGTTTATGTCGAGCAGCTTTATATTAAAAAATGGGGTTCATCTGCTGATTCAAAACCCAATTTGTTCTTAGAGGCTGTGATTAACGCATCAAGAAGAGGCTGCGAGGTAAAGATACTGCTAAATCCAACATATAGTTTTGAGTCCAACCAGGCTACAATTGATTATGTCAGGAGCGCCGCAGCAAACGAAGGGCTCGATCTGGATGCGAAATTCATTGACATTGAAAATACAGGGCTTAACAAAACACACAACAAAGGCGTGATTGTTGACAACAGCAAAGTTTTGATTTCGAGTATCAATTGGAATGAGCACAGCCCAGCAAACAACAGGGAAGCAGGCGTGATTGTCGAAAATGAAGACGCGGCAGGATTTTATACTGATGTGTTTTTATATGATTGGTATGCCGTGGCGAGTCCCTGCGGAGACGTGAATCACGATGGTGCGATTACATCGACAGATGCTGCAATCGTGCTTGGCATGGCTGTTCGCGGCAAGTATGACGCTGACGCAGATGTCAGCGGTGACGGCAGGGTCACATCGTTCGACGCTCTGATGATCCTGCAGGCAGCGGTCATTTAATCCGGTGAGGCGTGCGGAGGTAGAGTTGCAGTGATGTCGAAAGGTACTTGTAGAATTATGGTGTGTGTTCTGTACTACCTGAATAGGAGGTTTAAAAGATGCAGATGGTCGAATCATCGGTGGCAAGGGATATGAGGGATATGATAACGAGGCTTACACACATCCAGAATGAGATTGGGGATCTGGTTGAAGAGATGGAGACTATAGGTGATGAATGTCTGATGAGTGATATCGAAGAGAGCAAGAATGATTTTAAGGAGGGTAGATATCACATCCTCAAAACAGATGAAGATATAGATGAGTTTTTCACTGATCTGGAGAAAGAATGACTCAGATAGAATTATCTGAGAAGTTTAGGAACCAGATCAAGAAGGTAAAAGATGAAGCTGTGATGGATAGGGTCAAAAAGGAGTTTAAAGCACTGCTGAAAGATCCAACTCTTGGAAAGCCACTGAGATATTCATTGAAGGGATTCAGATCGATACGAGTTGGAAAGTATAGATTGGTCTATGCGCTTGAAGGGGATGTG
>CAJHIS010000019.1 GCA_905067555.1 Candidatus Argoarchaeum ethanivorans | reverse complement strand
CGGCAGGGTCACTTCCCTCGATGCGCTGATGATCATGCAGGCGGCGGCAGGAGCGATAGGATTATGACTCACCGAATAAAACGGAAATGTTAGAAGTGATAAAATGGTAAATGTTGTGAGAATAAAAGAAGTAGAAGAGAACGTGGTGCTGCGCAAAGCAGACTTTGAAAATCTGATTGGCGTGGTGGAATCTCTAACGGAGACCCTGGAGATCTTAAGCGATAAAAATCTGATGAAACAGATAAAAGAAAGTGAAAAAGATATTGAAGAAGGAAAGACATTCGAAATAAAGACCGAAGATGATCTAAATAATCTGTTTGTTGGGTGATGTTGTGAACTACGATCTGTTGTACACCAGCACATTCAAAAAACAGATTGAAAGGTTTAAAAAGAAAGATAAAGCGTTAATGAGGGAGTTGATGAAGAAGGTGGAGAAACTACGTGATCTACCATATTCAGGAAAGCCCTTGAAATACCGACTCTCTTATCACAGGTCACTCCGAGTAAAGGGAAAATACAGACTCATTTATATTGTGGCTGAGAATGAAAGTACAGTGACACTGGTTGCTTTTGGGCATAGGAAGGAGGTATACGAACTCATGCTGTTCTCATTTAAAGAGGATCCAAGCGAATGATTGAAGGGATGAACTCGAACGCCACGATCGCGCTCGAAATAGCGGTTGGCAGCCGCCAGTTCGACGCTTGGCGCTCTTAACATTCTACAGAACTGTACAACTTCGTTGTGCAGAAATACTGGTAACCTTCGATTCTTGATTGCGGAGCAATCGAGTGCGTTGGCAATCAAGTGCATTGGGACGAGGTGCGTTTAACGTTCCTATACGTTTAAAAACTAAAAGGTGAAATATGAAAGGGGTGAAATAATATGGAATTATCAACCGTTAAAATAGAAATCCCACAGGATGCGAATGTGATAATCGGGCAGTCTCATTTCATAAAAAGCGTGGAAGACATTTACGAAGCAATTACAGGCACTGTGCCGCAGGCTAAATTTGGATTTGCCTTCTCTGAAGCAAGTGGTCCCTGCCTTATCAGATACGATGGAAATGATGATGAGTTAAAAAAGCTGGCAATTGGTTATGCACAAAACATCGCCTGTGGACACAGCTTCATAATAATTCTAAAAAATGCGTATCCCGTAAACATACTCAATACGATTCAAAACGTGCCTGAAGTGTGTAGGATATTCTGTGCCACTGCAAACCCGCTTGAGGTCATTGTAGCACAAAGCGAGCAGGGACGAGGCATTCTTGGTGTAATCGATGGTGAAGTCCCAAAAGGGATTGAAACTGCTGAGCATATTAAAGAACGCATAGAATTTTTAAAAAAGGTAGGATACAAGCGGTAACAACACAGCGGCTTTGGGTAGAGGAAACTGGACTTGATGTGACACTTGTAAAACTGGTTGGTGTATACTCAGACCCAAGGCGCGATTCACGTGGCCATACCGTATCTATTACATATCTCGCAAAGGGAGCAGGTGAGCTAAAAGCTGCCACTGATGCAAAAGACGCTTCTACATTTGCAATGGGGCAGGTACCAGATAATCTTGCCTTTGACCATAACAAAATGCTTCAAGATGCAAAAAAGAAATATAAAACTACCCAAAAATTGAGTTGGGTAGATATATAATCAAGGAGGTGGGCAAGTGAGCAAGTTAGGGGATGGAAGTGGGGGTTAGAGTATCGAAAAAAGAGCTTATCTTGCTCACTTGCATACCTTACTATAGTCTAATAGTATATATACCCTTCGATTCCATGCTGGAGATTTTTCATTACCATTTGTTTATTTCGATAATAGTTAAAACTCATAAATCTCAGGTCCGTATGAACTAAAAATAATAACCCGTTTTGGCAATGCTGTATCTGTTTTATCATGCAATGACTGGTGAATAAGCGAGAGTTCCGTCTCTCTTTTTCTTCGTACAGTTTCTCTTTCTCCTTGTTCATATTTTTTAGACATGTGTGTTCCTTTATTAAGCAGCATGCTTCTAAGGCATAAAGCAATAAGCATAATAATCTGTCTATCACTCCAGTTAATGCTGGATGAACCATTCTGGGCATAAACAAAACTGTTGTTGTTCAATTTTCCATAAAGCCACATATCCCCATTTATATATCCTTTAGCATGCCGTAGAACCACATTTGCTTCAGGCAGTGTTTTAAAAACTTCTTTTCCCTCTTCTGCTGCCCATCGTGTAGAATAATTAATCATAAAATGCACAGTATGTTCCCTGTTTTTTGCAGTCATCTCTTCGAGCTGTTTAAGGTCTTCTCTCAGATCGTAGTCAGTACCATCTGGCTTGATGTGAGCGTCATAATTGCCGATGGGCCTCAATCTTACACGATTGCTCTTAGCATATTCTCTGTACACTTCGACATGTCGCTGCATGCCTTCATATATCTCTTTATAATTTATTCTCTTTTTGTGTCCCTCATGTATAACATTTATATAACTATTTTTTGCACCCAATACTTTTAGACAATGGACGAATCTCATCACAAAAAGTCCACCATCAAAATAAGCTTCAGATCCTTCAAGAGTGGTGGAGGTCCTGTTTCCGTCAGTCATGTCATATATAACCAACTGTTTCATGTTCTTTTTGGAACCATCAATCCCAATGCTTGCGCAGTAATCATCAAACATCGCGTGTATATCTTCATCTGCTGGCAGAGTAACCATATTTGTCCTCCTATTTACATGTAAGAAAGTATAAACTTTTCTATACTGCCAGTCAACACCAACAGAGGCTGTCAAATTAAAATTAAATCTCGCATTGATTAATCACAGCCGCAAACCATGCTTTTTATTGTACCCATCTGAAAAGGTTTATGATTGATGCATGTATGCATGCTTAATGATCATGCCTCTTAGAAGTTCAAGTGTTACAGATGGTTTTGAACGGGCTCCTCACCGCTCGCTACTTAAAGCCGTGGGAATCATAGATGAAGAAATTAATCGACCATTTATAGCAGTGGTAAACTCGTGGAATGAAATTGTTCCAGGGCATATTCATCTGAATAAAGTTGCAGAGGCAGTTAAAGCTGGCATTCGCCTATCCGGAGGAGTGCCTTTTGAATTCAACACCATTGGAGTCTGTGATGGCATCTGCATGGGGCATGAAGGTATGAAATACTCACTGCCAAGCCGTGAGATTATTGCTGACAGCATCGAAGTGATGGTGGAGGGGCAGAGATTCGATGCCATGGTGATGATTCCGAGTTGTGATAAAATCATACCAGGTCATTTAATGGCTGCCGGACGGTTGGACATTCCCACAGTTGTTGTTACTGGGGGTGCAATGCTCCCGGGATTTGTCGAAGATAAAGAGTGCGATGTAATCTCAGTATTCGAAGCTGTTGGAGCATATCAAAGTGGTTCTATTACAGAGCAGGAGCTCTACGAACTTGAAGAGTGCGCTTGTTGTGGTGCCGGTTCCTGCGCTGGACTTTTTACTGCTAATACGATGTCAATCATGGCAGAAGCACTCGGTTTAAGCCTTCCCGGGTGTGCTACCGATCATGCCACTGATGCTAAAAAAATACGGCTTGCCAAGAAAAGCGGAATGCAAATAATTGCGCTTCTTGAAAAAGACCTGTGTGCTCGACGAATCGTTAATGAGAAGTCGTTTGATAATGCCATCATGGTAGATATGGCAATTGGTGGCAGTACTAATACCACACTGCACCTTATAGCAATTGCCAGGGAATTTGGAATCGATCTGGAACTGTCGAGATTTGATGACTTAAGTCGCAGCACACCACATCTAACAAGCCTCAGGCCAGGGGGTAACAAATTTATCCTTGATTTTAAGAGGGCTGGTGGAGTGCAGGCAGTGATGCAGCGACTAACTTCAAAACTCAACACCGATGTTCTGACAGTAACCGGTAAAACGCTAAAACAAAACCTCGAAGATTTTATCATTCTTAACCCAAAAACAAACAGGGAGATAATTGCAACCATCGAAAAACCACTTCACAGCGAAGGTGGTATTGCAATACTAAAAGGCAATCTTGCACCATTAGGTGCTGTTGTAAAGCAGTCTGCTGTAAACGAGAAGATGTTAACCCATACCGGACCGGCACGTGTATTTGACAGTGAAGAAGACTGTATGCAGTTCATAATAAAAAAAGAAATACGAAAGGGCGATGTGGTGGTCATCCGCTACGAAGGGCCGCGTGGTGGCCCTGGCATGCGTGAGATGCTCTCACCAACTTCAGCCATTGCTGGCGCCGGACTAATTGATTCAGTGGCACTGGTAACTGACGGGCGCTTCTCTGGTGGCACACGCGGTCCATGTATCGGACATGTAACACCAGAGGCGGCAGATGGCGGACCAATTGCTCTCATTGAAACTGGTGATTTGATCGAAATCGACATTCCAAAACGCATTTTAAACACATTGGTGAGTTCATCAGTTCTTAGTGAACGAAGGAAAAACTGGAAGCCACCACAAAGAGAAGTCAAGGGATATTTGAGCCGATACCAGAAAATAGTAAGTGGTGCAGATAAGGGTGCCGTATTTGATGATACATTGGTTGCACTCGATCGCTTCGTGATCGAGAACTAAAAGTTACAGTTTATCTCTGCAAAGCGAAGCTTTGCTGATGCTTTGGTTGCACTCGATCGCTTCGTGATCGAGAACTAAAAGTTACAGTTTATCTCTGCAAAGCGAAGCTTTGCAGGTGCCAGTCTAATTTATATAACATTAACCAGCTTAGAGTTTAACACTGAAAGACTGTTTGTAAGGTGATGAATAAGTATGGTACAGATGTATTATGATGAAGACGCCAATCTCGATCTGCTAAAGGATAAGACGATTGCAATTATTGGATATGGAAGCCAGGGTGCTGCCCAGGCTCAAAACCTTGTCGACTCTGGTTTAAATGTGGTTGTAGGTTTGCGAGAGGGAGGAGCCTCGTGGAATGCAGCTCTGTCGGATGGAATGAATGTATTAAGCATTGAACAAGCTGCAAAGAAGGCAGATATTATTCACCTCCTTCTGCCTGATGAGGTGCAGTCAATGGTATACCAGCAGGATATTGCATCCAATATTTCCAAAGGCAGTGCCATTTCATTCTCTCATGGTTTTAATATTCATTATCATCAGATCATCCCACCGGATGATGTGGATGTGTTTATGGTAGCACCAAAGGGCCCAGGTTACCTGGTGCGCAGAACATATACTGAAGGTGCTGGTGTGCCGTGTCTCCTGGCAGTGTACCAGGACGCAAGTGGAAAAGCAAAAGAGCTTGGTCTTGCCTTTGCCCGGGGAATTGGTGGCACGCGGGCTGGTGTAATCGAGACAAGCTTTGCAGAAGAAACCGAAACCGATCTGTTTGGTGAACAGGTGGATCTCTGCGGTGGTGTAACCGAGCTTATAAAAGCCTCCTTTGAGATACTTGTCGAGGCTGGATACAAGCCAGAAATCGCATACTTTGAGACGCTTCACGAACTAAAGCTCATCGTTGATCTTATTCATGAAGGAGGTCTCAGTAAAATGTGGTACTACGTCTCAAATACAGCAGAATATGGCGGGCTTACTGTTGGACCAAAGATTATTAATGCCGAGTCACGCAAAGCTATGAAAGAGGCACTGCGGCGAATTCAAAGCGGCGAATTTGCACGCGAGTTTGTTCTCGAAGGAAAAGCCAATAAGCCTGTTCTGCGTGCCCTGGAGAAAAAAGAGCACGAGCATCCAGTCGAGCAAATCGGAAAAGAACTGCGAAGCAGGATGACATGGCTTAAACAATAAGTTTATGACTTTCGCGGTCTGGTTCACAGGGCTTCCCGGAAGTGGAAAAACCGTTATCGCAGAAAAAGCTGCTGCGATACTCAACCAACACAACTATCATATTAAAATACTCCAGCTCGACAGGATACGAAAAATAATAACACCAGACCCGGCATACTCTGATGAAGAACGAAATATTGTGTATGCTTCACTTGCTTACATGGCATACCTGTTGACAGAATCCGGCATCAATGTGTTTATCGATGCAACTGCCAACAAACAGCAATACCGCGATATTGCACGTGGGCTTATCCCCAACTTTGCAGAAGCCTACATAGAATGCCCGCTTGAACTGTGCATAGAGCGAGAAGTGAGAAGAAAAAATGCTTATGCGCCGCCAGACATCTATAAAAAGTCAACTAATAAAAATGCAACCGTGCCAGGAGTGAACCTTGCTTATGAAGCACCGCGAAACCCGGGAATACATCTTAACAGTAGAGAGAACAGTATCGAAGAATGCGCAAAACAGGCAGCGGGCCGGATAGGCGAATTATTTGCAACTGCACAACTTCGTTGTGCAGATTAGAATAATTCTTGATTACGAAGTAATCAAGTGCGCCAGCAATCAAGAGGTGAAGCAGTTAATGAATCTTAATACACTATGTGAGATTACTCAGGAAATACGAAAGGTAGTCATCGAGACTATGTCAAACAGCGATGATTATGGTGAACTGGTAAAGGTGCGACCGCGTGACATTACACGAAAAATAGATCTAGTTGCAGAGGATGCACTCGATACCGCCCTTGAAAACCGAAGCATCTCTGCACGAATCATCTCAGAGGAAATAGGGGATCGGATTGTTGGCAGAAATCCACAATGCCTGTTAGTCTTTGATCCGGTGGACGGCTCAACCAATGCCACCTGCGGCATACCCTTCTTCTGCACATCCCTTGCATTATGCGAAAAAATTGATGATGCCATGTTTGATGATGTTACCCTGTCAGCTATTACGACAGCAGAAAACACCACCCACAGCGCAGTGAAAAACGGGGGCGCGTATGTTAATAACAAGAAAATTACAGGCAAAAAAAGAGGGGCAAGAACAAGACCAATACTTTCCATCTATGCCTATGGTGTTGAAGAGATGCCAGAAGGCATTATCCAGCTTGAAAAACACATCATACAGAGAACACTTGGCAGTATTGCACTTGAGATGTGCTATGTGGCAGAAGGCACACTTGATGGGCTCATTGATACAAGAGGACTTGTCAGCAGCTATGACATAATGGCATCACAACTCATATTGAGCGAAACCGGCGGATTTATCACAAACCTTCGTGGTGAGCAAATCATTGAAGATGCTCTGGCAAGTTGCATCTCATTGATTGCTACAGCAGATAAAAATCTGCATAACAATATCCTGAAATACCTGCAGATCGGGACAGACTAAAAATAAAGCGTAACTACCGGGGAAAATCGGCTTGTTTGGGAACTCCCAGTAAATAGTTTATCCAATTTTTGAACGTATGGGATAGTATAAACGCATCTCACTCCCTTGCTACTGTAATTCGATATATATTTTCTATGCACTCGATTGCTGCGCAATCGAGAATTGTTTCCGCACACGGGGCGTGTGGTTCTGCACAACGAAGTTGTGCAGTTTTTGAGACGTATAACCCAACTTTGACAGTTGTGATTTATCAGGAGTGTCCTCAGTTGAGTTTGGTTTATGTTTAGTCAAACGAGACTGGGGACGTTTGGTATCACCTCCGAATGATAATATTTGTTTTCCTGTTGGGATGATCTTCTACAGGTATCTGGCATGGAAGTGCAAGCATCTTCGATTGAACATTACGCGGCTTGTTGATGAGTTGGGTGGGATACGTCTTGCTCTTGTGCAGGAGAAGACTGGTGGGAACGTTGAGATGGTGGTTGAAGAGATGGATGCGAAACAGGCTCGATTATTTTCTCTGTTGGATCTGGGAAAATTTATGTGAAGTTGTGGAAATCGGTGGCAGCGGGGTTTATGTTTTGATAGGTCATACAGAGATTGGGTCGACTGATTGTGGTTTTTGGGGTATGTTTGAAAGTCAAGTTTTTGTTATCTTCTGGAATCGGGTTTTGGAAAACCACAGAGAGCACAGAGGACACGGAGAAAAATAATAACTCTCTGTGCCCTCCGTGTCCTCTGTGGTTAATCTTGCCATAATCCAATCCACCCAAAAGAAATTAAAAAGTCACCACAGAACCATGGTAAGATCGAGCCTGATCGCAAATGTGGATATAGAAAAACAGAGAGATGGCGGCACTTCACCTGCTGCCGACTTGTATCAATCTTATTCCTATTCTGCCCGAAGCGGACTTGGGTCCAGTGCCCTGATCTGCTCGACAAACTCGGTGACCGTCTCCTTGAACGTGGGCCCCTCACTTGCAGAGACCCACTCAAGATGCACCCTGCCCTCGAGTCCGAGAAGCTTGTTCAATATTGTCTTCTGGTAAATGATCCTTCCATCTGTCCTTCACATAATCCATAAAGCCATCAACTGGTTTACTTCCACAAATCGGAGCTAACTCTTGCCCAATGTTAGTTAGCAAAACAGTGCCAACTTCCAGTTTATTATCTGTTTCTTTCGCGAACGATAGTTCAAGAACCTTACCATAGTATGATATAGAGGTCTTCTGTGACAGATATTCTGTGACAAACCCAGTTAAGGTATTGAACTGAATCAGTCCTATACTATCGAGATGACTGAGAGAGTTAAAACTGATTTCCTTATTGTTATAGATATCTGCTTGGCAATCAAAAACCAATGGTATAAAAATTCCGATCATCCATCCAAACCCACATAAATCGCTGAAGAGTTTTGCTTCGTCTTTGTCAAGGTCAGACAGAAAGTTCACAGTTCTCTTGGAATATGTCCCGGGAACGTTAGCCTCTCCAGAAAGCACTCTGGACCAGAGATTTTGCATTTCATCATCAGAAACAATACGGCACTTATCGAAGAAATTTGTAACCCAGTCATCCTCGATTTGTGATGGGTCTCCTTTATCATCAAGTTGCGGAAGTGCTTTCGATATAATATTTTCAATATTGCTTTGGCGTTTTGCTTCTTCCTCAACAAAGCGGTGCAGGGCCCGGCGACGTAAATCAGTAATCTGTATTTCAGACTCAGCCTTTATCAGATCGGCCTTTGCTTCCGCCTTTGCGACTCTTGTAATCTGATAAGGTTCAAAAATTCCACCTACTGCATTAGATACTTTCTTGATGAGAGTGTCAGCAGGTTTTGACAGATTGCTTAAATTCACAACTGAGATGGATTTGTCTTCAGACATATTTTTCAATTCCTTTGGGTTTTGATTACCGAACGACCGCGAGATGAGGTTCAGAAATGCTCGCATAATCATGCCGTGAGGCACGTATTATACGGCGATTCTAAAGCTCCATTGAGAATGTTAAGCAGCGTGTAGCTTTAACTTGTCGCACAGCGGCAGCGCAAAAGGTCGCTGCCGCCCTTCTATAATTTTCACACCTATTCCGCCCGAATCGGACTTGGGTCAAAAAGCTAATTTGACGGCTTCACGTAAGCATTTTCAAAGATTTCTATGTGTTCCTCTGGGTTATTTAAAAAATCAAGTTCCATTGGGTGTTCTATCAGCTGATACATGTCGTCCCCATTGATAAGACCAACAAGTTCAGGATTTGACCTCTCAATCTCGCGAAGTTCTGAAATGGTTTTATAGTTTGGATTTTTAATTATTCCGCCCTCTAAGAAATAATATGCTGCACCTCTTAGACACCTTACTGGCTCATATATTGATGTGAAACTGGATGATACCCAGTTGCTCATTTTCAACACATCATTTGAATTATTGATGGTAACATGTCCATAATTAGGTGGTATAATTAGAATATCCCCGGCTTTCGCATGAACTAACACAACATCTTCAGCAACACCGTCTTCTGCCTTTTGTAGAAGATACTGAGCTTCTCCCTCAAGCACTTGGTATAGTTCTGTATAGGATGAAGTTTGTCCATCTATGAGAGGGTGGCAATGACCAGCTGTTTTAACGTACTCCTCCCCGAGCATCAGTGGTGGAATAACAGTGATATCATATCGAAGATGGTTGGCATCCATTAGCTTTTTATCTTCTTCATTCTTGTACAGTCCCCGGTACATATAATACACAGGCATGTCTCTTGTTTGTTCAAACCACTTCTGATCATACAATACATCTTTTAGATCAGAAAGCATCCTCACATCCGCATTCCATGCAGTTCCAGCAAAACTTAGTGTATCCCACATCATAGCAGATTCATTTAGGATAATCTTACTATATTATATTATCTGTTGGAGAGGATGCGAGGCGAAGCAATCAAATTAAAACTAAATCTTGCGTTTCTGATTTGATAGTTCGATTATAATCCCTCAATCTTTACTGTGTTTTATCTTTTCGATTTTCTATCAGTTCAATAATTTCTCCCTCTACGAAGGAAGCAATAACGATATAGGGCAGCAGTACTACCACAAATAGCAATCCAAAGTAATAGACCATCAAGGGCAATAGTGGTATTTTTATAGCCCTGCTGTATAGAAAAGCAGCGATCAAACCGTTTCTCATACCCTGGTCTCGAAGATCTTTCAATAAAGGATACCAGATATAAATGGGTCCATGACTGGTTATTCCTGTGAATATAGCTAAAAACCATCCTTTTGTTCCAGACCCTTCTCCAACGTACTTTGCTACAGTTTTCGGATGTAAGAAATAGTCTATGACTGCCATAAAAAGGATGACAAACAACAATACTGGAATTATCTGAATAAGTATGTTTCCAGTCACTTTTAAAGAGTTATATATACCCCCCGGGTCAAAGAAAAAGAGAAGAAAATATAGAAAAATAACAGAAACCAGAAAATAAAAATCATAGCGTTTATTCTGCTTTTTCTTTCCATTCTCACCTTCTTTTTTCACCTTCTTTTCTGTATCTTTCACAACCTTCATTGAATCACCATCAATGTCGTAACAGTTGCAATGGAAACCAGGATGGCAAGAATGAACCCAAGTGCGTTTCTAATCAATGCGAATCGTTTGCCAAGAAATGCTGCTTCGGCAGGAAACTGAGCTATACTAACCGTTACCCAGGTCACCATGAATGCAGTTATTGCAAAGAGACTCACGCCTTCTTTCATAAGCTCCCCGCCTATTATATAGCTGGTAATAGGATTGCCTGCTGCAATACTACCAATCGCGGAACCAATTATCGTATCACAAAACAAGTCCCCTGTGAATACAGATGCAATAAACTGTTTTGATACAAAGGTTAAGAAAAGCCCAAGAAGCAGGACAATACCCAGCAGCATTGGGAGAGCTGATCCCAAACTTTTGAATGCTCGGTAAAAAGACTTGCCGATACTTCTGGGTTTTTCACCACCACCAGGTTTTGGACTATTCATATTCTTTACCTCTTTTTCCTTCCACTGCAAGCCAGAAGACTTTCTCCCTGTATTTCACCTTTTTTATTTTTCCACTTTCCTCCAGCCTTTTTAAATCATCGTGAAGATTCCCTGCCTTGAATTTCTTTAGTGTTTCTATAACCTGGCTCTCCCTCATCGGGTGCCGTCTTGTTATTGCTAAAATAGCGTCTTCCGGGTTTGTGAAGCCCTCAATAGAAAATTCACCAGTCTCTTCTGTAGCAATATCTACCACATTACCATCACCAAGAATCGCGTGTGCTAATGCGATCGTCTCTTTGTCTGGTGGAATCGCCCATGATTCTGCCGGAGGTCTTATCGGGACATTTATATAGATTCTGTCTGGTTCTATCTTTTCAAGCCTGCTTCTTATTGCTTTTAGTTCTTTTTCCGAGTCATTGATTCCTTTTACCAGCATGACTTCCAGCCATATTTCTCCTGCATACTCCTGCCTGAACTGTTCCATGCCTTCGACAACATTCTTAAAACCGATCTCGTGGTGCGGCCTGTTTATCTTTCTGAATGTTTCGGCGGTGCCTGCGTCAAGGGACGGCATAACAACATCTGCCTGTAAGAGGTCATTTCTAACGTCTTCCCTGTAGAGAAGCGAACCGTTTGTATCAACAGCTACTGGCACATCTGCTATTTCCCTGGTCTTCCTGATTAACCAGCCGATGCTTTTGCATAACGTCGGTTCACCTTCTCCTATAAAAGTTACAAAATCTATTTCACCATCGCCACGACCATCTTTTATTTCTATTGCACTCCTGATCTCGTTTAGTATCTCTTCGGGTGAGAAGAAGTCCTGCCGCTGATTGGTTACGTGTGCAGTCCTGCCGAGCTGGCAGTACACGCAGGAATAGTTACAGGTTTTAAGTGGGATCGGGTTGACACCAAGAGAACGACCAAGCCGCCGTGATGGGACTGGTCCATAAACCATCTTCATATTGTTCATCTCTAAACTAATATTATCTCATGTCATACTAACCTTTTCGTGGAAAAAATTGAAAGTTTTTTATTTTTACGACGATACGACAAAAGGTAAGGTAAATGCCAAGGCTACAAGTTGGGAGCAGTGCCGTGTGCGCCAGTTCCAGATCTGTCTGCAATCGTACTGTTCATCGCTGGATTTCTTGTGATTACTGGGTACGTGTGGCTGAGAAAATTGATTTTAAATAAAAATCTTCTGGATTTTGTCCGATAGTATCTTGAATGATTTGTGTGGTTTAGGAGGTTGTGAATCTATGTTATCTCGCTTTGTCTGAGTTTCAGTGTACTGTTCAGTTGGCTGGGTGTAACTTTAATTGCCGTGGTTGTTTCAGTCCTGCAAGGGCTGGGACTGGTGTGGTTGTGCCTGTTGAGAGCATTGTGGAGCATATACCTCCCAGCAGACGGGTTGTCATCGCTGGTGGTGAGCCTACGCTTCAGGCTGAAGAGCTGTTGAAGCTTCTTCTTTTGCTGCGTGGACGGCGTGTTATTCTTTCGACCAATGGGTACTTTTTGAGCGATCGAGTGGTGAAGAAGCTTTCTGGTTTTGAGGTGCATATTGATCTAAAGGCGTACACCGATCGTATCCATAGGAACTATACTGGGTGGAGTAATCTTCCTGTGCTGGAAGCTATCGAGCGTTTGCATCGGCATTCTGTCGATTTTGAGGTTGAAACTGTTCTTATACCTGGCGTGGTTGATTCTCCAGAGATTGGACGGGTTGCAGAGTTTTTAGCGTCTATCAGTCGTAGTATCTCTCTCCGGATTATCAGGTATGTGCCTGTGAATGATTTTTCACGGCGTCCGACCAGAGAAGATCTTGCCGTGGCAGTGGCTCTCGCACAGGAGCATCTTTCCCGTGTAACGACATCTGCTGAGGTGAGGAATCATCCAGCGAGGAGTATGAAGATTTTCTTTTGAGTGAGTGTACAATTTTATTGTGAGCGTGGTGTATGAGGTCTGTTGTGAGTTTTGATTTAGGGCAGGTTCTGCCGATAGCAGGAGGCGGGTTTGCAGGTAGTGTGCTGCGCGTTCTGGTTTCTGGAGTGTTGTCGGGGGTCAGCGGCACGCTTGTTGTGAATGTGGTCGGGAGTTTTCTTCTTGGATTTTTCATGTACTCGTTAGAGTATAGTGGTTTTTTTAGTAGAAATGTGCGTCTTTTTGTTGCTATTGGTTTTTGTGGCAGTTTTACGACTTTTTCTACTTTTGCTCTCCAGAGTGCTGGTCTCGATTTCACTGGTTTTTTTGTTAATGTGTTGTTGAATGTATTCTGTTGTCTGCTTGCGATTTTTGCCGGGCGTGCTCTATCGATCCTTTTGTTCAGGAGGCGTGCTGGTTGGAGTTGATGCTGCTCAGGGTACTGGTTGGTCTCGGTGGTGGCTGTGGTGCAGTGCTGCGGTATGCTGTTTCTGGTTTTGCATCGCGCTGGGATAATTTTCCCTCAGGGACGCTTGTTGTAAATGTCGTCGGCAGCACGCTCCTGTCGGCGACAGTCTATATCCAACCAACCACGTCTGTTATCTATTTTTTTAACAGTGGTCTGCTTGGCGCTTTCACCACGTTTTCAACCTTCAGCTATGAGACATTCAGGTTGATTGAAGCTGGCAGATGGTTGCTGGCTATACTTAATGTGCTGCTGAATCTTGGGCTCTGCATCACCGGAGTCTTCCTTGGCAGGTGGTTTGTGGCAACGATTGTTTTTGGTCTCTGAAGAGGTGGGCATATATTATCTGGTGTATATAGGATACTCATGTGGTGATTGCATGAGGGTAAATGTATGAAAGTGAAGTTACTTCGAATATATTTTGGAGAGTCTGACAGGTTTGAAGGAAAAACCGCATACCACGTAGTTGTTGAATACCTGAAACGGAGCGGTATTAGTGGTGCTACAGTCTTTCGAGGTATTGAGGGATATAGCGTGCACAGCATCCTTCATACTGCAAGCATACTCCGGCTAAGCGGGGATCTGCAAGATCGTGGTTGAGGTGATTGAAACAGAAGAGCGGGTGAACCTGGGTTCTACCAGAGCTTCGTTGAGATCGTGAAGGATGAGCTTGTTCTTCTGATGGATGTTGAGGTGTTGATAGGGCACAAATTCAAAGACGAGGAATTTCTTTGTGAACCTGAAGAAAAATATGACAATTTACAAAAACAGAAGATCGGCATGAATATTAAATAACAGAGAGTATTCAATCGATTAAACACTTTCTATTGCATCTTTCAATCCGAATTTTCCAAGATACAATGCTGTACCAACAACTGCACCAGTTGCACCAATCTGTTTCAATGTTTTAAGATCCTGGATGGTTGTAATCCCGCCCGAGGCAATGACCGGTATATTAACTGCTTTTACAAGCTCTGCTGTTGGTGCAGGCGCAATTCCTTGCAGCAAGCCCTCGGTGTCGATATTGGTGAAGAGTATGCTTCCGGCACCAAGACTCTCAAATTTCTTGCCATAATCAGACGGTGTGCCTTCTGTCACCAGCTTCCATCCATGAGTTGTAACTCTGCCATTTACTGCATCAAGAGCCACTGTTATGTGTTCTCTTCCAAATTCACTGACAAGCTCTGCCACAAACTCTGGATGCTGTACTGCAAGAGTTCCAATGATCACCCGTTCAACTCCTGTATCAAGAAGGTCTACAACATCTTCTCTTGTGCGAATGCCCCCTCCTACCTGTATTTCTACATCTGTCACGGCTACGATTTCTTTAATCAGACCGGTATTTATACGCACGCCATCGATTGCACCATCAAGATCCACCAGGTGTAGTATGCTGGCACCTTCATCAACCCATCTCAATGCTGCACCAACAGGGTCTGCAAGTGACACCTGTTCTGTGCCGGGCACACCCTGTACGAGCTGGACACATCGTCCATCTTTCAAATCAACGGCAGGTATTACGCTAAACATATATTATCTCCTCAGTACATCGATCTTGCCATCCTTTGTTCCAACACACACTTCGTTTACAAAACTGAAGATGCCGTGCTCCATCACACCAGTGCAGCATGACAACTCTGCTGCAAGTTTCTCCGGAAAGTCAATAACTCCAAAATCAACATCAAGGATGAAGTTGCCATGATCTGTGATCACTGGCCCATCCTTTCTAACAGCAATTCTGAGAACAGGCTTTCCGCCAATGATTTTAAGTCTCTCTCTAACAAAAGAAAGTGCACTGGGAAGCACTTCTACTGCCACGGAAGAGTTCAGGTGATCGGCAAGTTTTCCTTCATCCACTACAATCACATACCGCTTCGAAGACTGTGCAATAATCTTTTCAAGCATGTGTGCTCCACCACCACCTTTGATGACATTTAGTTTCTTATCTACCTGATCAGAACCATCAATAGAAATGTCAAGCACAGGATGTTCATCCAGTGAGGTAAGAGGTATTCCACATTCAATGGCAAGAAAACGTGATTGGTAGGATGTAGGTATGCCAAGGATATTAAAATCGGTCTTAATCATTTGACCAAGCTCTTTAATTGCATAGGCAGCAGTTGAACCTGTGCCAAGACCCACAATATCGCCATCATTAACAAGATGTGCTGCATATTCTCCAGCAATCTGTTTTGCACGATCGCCTGTAAGATTTCGCTCAATCGACATTTAAGGATGCTCACACACATCAAAACAGATAAAGGTTATGCAAATCCTGGTTGTGGGACAGAATTAAATCGTGTACTTGCCAGAATACTATATGGTCAATATCCTTTAAGCACCGGAAGGTGTGAGTCGAAGTTGGGGAATTTAACCACTGAGAACACAGAGGGTGCAGAGAAAATAGGTGCCTTTCCAGTTCTTTCTACTTCTCTGTGGTGAGAAAACATATCTCATAAAATTACAAAAAGTATTGTGGAATGAGGCATAGTTTATTTTTGTCCCACAGCCGTGCAGAACACAATATTTAATAAGGGTACAATGTATTCACTCAAGTGGTGTCCCGATAGGGTAGCGGATATCCTTGAAGCCTGCGGAGCCTCAGACCCGGGTTCAAGTCCCGGTCGGGACATTGTCTTAAAAGAAAAGGTTGTAATCATGGAATTTCCACCAAATATTGACATCGTAGAGAGTAACTTTCCCAAAGCATGGGCAAAACTTGTAATGAAAATAATGATCTCGGGAATGGTGCTTACGACAGAGTACGGAAACAAATCGAAGGATGTTTGCAGTCGCATCACTCTTAGCGAGGGTGCTGTAAACCAGATACTAAAAAAAGAGATGCATCCACAAGAACCTTTTGGGAAAATTCGTACAGGTGAATACCTAAAGCAATACACCAGGGACTACAACTGGAAGGCTCAAGGATTTGAATATACATACATGGATCGCCTCATAAATTATAATGGAAGCATTGATCAACTGGCAGCACTCAAACAGAAGGTTAAGAATGGAATAACACGTAGAGCCCAGGCAATCACATGGCTGCCAGGGCAAGATGTTAACACAGAACACCCACCATGCCTCCAGAGAATCTGGATTCGTCCACTCAGCGAAAGTACCTGTGAAGTGCATCTTTCATGGAGAAGCCGTGATGCATATTCTGCATGGTCATCCAATCTTTGTGGCATCGTCGATATGTTATATCGCGAGATTTTGGATGACATGAAAATTGTAAAATTTGTGGATGTGTGTGATAGTGCTCATATCTATGACACTGATTGGGATGCAGCAAACAAAGTGCGCCTTCCCTGAAATAAGACATGGCAGCCGTGCACGAGTGACCTGAATATTTAAAACAGCTTTTTTACCAACAGTATATATACCATGGCAGCCATGCCAGTTTTCATTTAATTTTGTAAAGATGAAATTTAACAAGCAGACAAGATTGCTTAAATATAAAAAAGATAAAGTTTTGCCGGTATATGGTGAACAAGCATTAGTGTTCAGTTAAGAGATAAGCCTGCCCGACAGATGGGGCTGTCACGTTATCTGGTGTTACAGACAATATGTCATTCCAACTCTCATGTTGTATTTCTAAATAAAAAACAAACCTACGTTTCAACTCTATATTCAAAAATAAACCAAAAAACGTAAATATGGCGAGGAGAACTACTTTATAATGATAAACAAAGTCTTATCTATTCTCGAAATCTGTAGTTACCATATATAACTTAATTTTTCTGATTTTTCAACACATAGAGAAGTATAAACGCATTTATTTGCTAAAGGATCGAAATCTTTTTTCAAACCGCATCTTCTTTCGCAATCTTCTTTCGTAGAGGGTTGGCAGCGTGATGAATTCACGTTGTACTGCCAAAACAGGTTTGAGATCTTTATCTTCAGGTTTGTAAGTGTCATGGAGACTTATGAAAAAATAGTATAAACCTGTTAGTTTGTAATGCGATTGGCAAAATGATATTAATATACGTGACTATTTCGAGAACCACAGAATCCGTTAGAATCAGCAAATTCCAAGATAAACGAGTGCGTTTATGCTTTCCTGTATGTTAAAAATAAAAAATTGTAAATATAAAACTTAAATTCAAATTTAAGTTTTATATTTTTTCTATTATCTCAGTACCAATTTTTTTCACATAAGGCTTGTTTATCTTATCAGGCATCCAATCCGGTTTGCCCTCCGGGGCAGGCACCAATTCTTTCCATGCGTTGTATATATGAACTTTCTTTGTGCCTCTCTCTCGAAGTCGAACTTCTACTGGTTCTTCTTTTGTGCCGCCAAACCTGTTTGCAGATTTAAGTGCAGCCTGGCGCGGTTGCCTGCCTGTAAACACACCACTCTCGGTGTCATCTTTTTCCCTTAGTACAAATTTTCTTACATCACTCATTAATAATACCCCGACAATAATGCCTTGCTACTGTTTTCTTTCATTCTATATAAATGTTATTCTTTTTACAGTTGGTGGGTTAATCTCGCTCACCCAAACCCTCACGGGCTTCGCATATCTGCAAAACAGTACCAGTAACCACAAGACTTTGTGTGCAGAAATAACGAATTATGGAAACCTGTAAAGCTACGACGCTTTACAGAAACAATAACTCTCGATTACGAAGGACAAAACAATGCGGAATTAAACTAGGATAGAGCTATTTACAGAAACAATAACTCTCGATTACGCAGTAATCAAGGTGAGTACAAATAACGAGTCTTGATTACAAGGTAATCAAGCTGTGCAACCTTGTGGTTCAAGCTAAACAATGCACGGTTTTTATGTTGAGAAAAATATAATCTCGCAGTTTCTAACAGTAATCGCTGCGAAGGCCCTAAACGAGACTGTCACGCCATCTGGTGTTGGATTAAAATTCTGATTTTTCCAAATGTCCAAACCTGAAACAGCAGACGTCAGACCCATATCAACAACATCTTCAAAACAACGCCAGCGCCACGCAATGTGACGGCCTTTCCTAAACATAATAGTTTTATACTAACAAAACAAACGCTCGGTAGAATAACTTGAGGTTAAAAATTATGGCAGAAGGTATAGATCACATAACAGATTCAAATATTGACGAAATTACACAAAAAAACTCTTTAGTACTTATTGATTGTTGGGCAGAATGGTGTGGGCCCTGCCAGATGCTCACTCCCATACTACAGCAATTGGCAAAGGAGTATGCAGGCAGAGTTGTCATTGGCAAATTAAATGTGGATGAGAACCCAAAAACCTCGATGAAACATCAGATAATGGCAATACCTACTATATTGTTCTTTAAAGATGGAAAGCTTGTAGATAATATGATAGGTGTAGCACCAAAAAAAAATATAGAAGGAACCATTGCTAAATATCTATAGATCATTGTTTACACGCCTGTTTTGTTTTAATTTGTTAATGTCTGTGTGCACCGGGCGATTGCTTCAAGCTATATTTTCAGGTGGCCAGATTGTGGAGAATTGAAGATTCGGCAGAGCTTTATGGAATTTCCTGCTGGGGCAGTGGTTACTTTGGCATATCAAAAAATGGTAATCTCACGATAGCGACAAGGAGGGATGGTTCACATCAGATAGAGATTATTGACATTGTCAGGAAGCTAAATGAAATGAACCTGAAACCACCTTTTCTCTTGCGGTTTCCACAGTTGTTACATGAACGTCTCAAGGATATGCACAGTGCTTTTGTACATTCTATTAACGAGTTTGATTATGGTGGTGCGTATCGCAGTGCATTTCCTGTTAAAGTTAACCAGCGCCGAGAGGTAATAGAGGGGTTGCTGCATCCGGGTTTGCCACTTATTTTCGGTCTTGAGGTCGGAAGCAAGCCAGAGCTTCTCCTTGCCATACCCTACCAGGCACAGTATGATGTGCATCTGGTATGCAATGGCTGCAAAGATGATGCATACATCACATTAGCACTTAAAACAATAAAATTTAATAAAAATACTATAATTGTTATTGATGACGTGAGCGAAGCAAAGCTGATCATTGATACTGCAAAAGAACTGAATGTTATCCCGCAGATTGGAATTCGCACAAAGCTTTATTCAAAAGGAAGCGGCAAATGGGAATCATCCGGGGGCGATAATTCAAAATTTGGGCTTAACACAACCGAAATACTTGAGGTGATAAAGACACTGGAGAACAACAGGATGCTGTCCTCTCTTAACATGCTTCACTTTCATATAGGATCCCAGGTAACTGCTGTTAGCCATATTCAAAAGGCAGTTAAGGAAGCTGCCCGCATCTATGCAAAGTTGCAGAGGGTGGGTGCAAACATTCAATACTTCAATATCGGGGGGGGACTTGGTGTTAATTACGATAGCAGTAAAACTTCCTCCTTTTCAGGTACCAACTACACACTGCAAGAATATGCAAATAACGTTGTCAGCACTCTAAAATCAATCTGCGATGAAGAAAACGCGCCCTATCCGACAATAATTTCTGAAAGTGGCAGAGCCATTGCTGCTCACCATTCCATGTTAATAATCAATATATCCGGAAGAAAAAATGTGAAACAATATGGGGAGGTTACTGTAAACGAAAAAGACTCTTCAATTGTGCATGAACTGCATGACTGCTACCGCAAGATCAATATCAGAAATTATGAAGAGTGCTACCATGATGCAGTTTACTTAAAAGAAAAACTCATCAACCTGTTTAATCTTGGGAAGCTTGGACTTGAAGAAAAATCAAAAGGTGAGACGCTGTTCTGGAAAATCTGCCAGTGCGTCACATCTTTTGCCTCAGAAGAGGGCAACACATCAGAGCAAATACAGAAGCTTGAAAAACACCTATCAAACAAGTATCTTGGAAATTTCTCAATATTTCAGTCGATACCGGATTCGTGGGCAATTAATCAATTATTTCCAGTATTACCTATTCACAGACTGAACGAAAAACCAACATACAAAGGAACGATTGTAGACCTCACCTGTGATTCGGACGGTGAAATAAACCAGTTTATCGATAAGACGCATACTAAAGAACTGCTTGAACTCCATCAGCTAAACGATGAACCCTACTATCTGGCAATCACACTGATAGGAGCATACCAGGATACAATGGGGGACTGTCATAATCTGTTCGGGACTGTTAACGAAGTACACATCGCACAAAAAAACAACGATAACTGGTACATAACACACATTATTCCTGCAGATACTACAGCAAACGTATTAAACAACATGAAATATGAAACAGCAGGGTTACTAAAAACTCTCAACAAAGCACTTGAAAGAGAGCAAACAACTGAAACAGAAAACTTCATTAAGTTATATGAAAAAGAACTGGGAAAACCTACATACCTGCACAACTGCAAAGCTTGCGCTTTGCAGAGATAGATTAACAACTGCACAACTTCGTTGTGCAGAAAATAACTCTCGATTGCGTAGCAATCGAGTGCAGCAAAATAGCCAGTAACCTTTCAATTCTCGATTGCGTAGCAATCGAGTGCATAGAAAATAACGAACATTATCGAAAATTTTATAAATAGAAATAGTCAAAGTAACTAAAAAATGGAGAAGAAAGAAATGGAAAGCAAAAGAAACAGGTTTTGGAAGATATCGGTGTTTGCACTTCTTTTCGCAGTTCTGGCAGTTATAAGTATTGGATGCGCATCCGCTGATACGATTTATGTGCCTGAAGGCGGGAATCAGAAAATCCAGCAGGCTGTGAATAACGCTTCAGAAGGCGATATCATCATCGTTAGAGATGGCACATACAACGAAAACGTGAACGTGAGCAAGCGTTTAACCATTTGCTCTGAGAACGGCTCAGCAAACTGCATCGTAAACGCAGCGGATTCAGGCGATCATGTCTTTAATGTAACCGCGGATTACGTGAACATCAGCGGGCTCACGGTCGAAAATGCCGCTGGATACCAGAAAGCTGGAATATATCTTGACAGCGTGGAACATTGCAACATCTTTGATAATAACGCCTCGAACAACTACTATGGCATCTACCTGTATTCTTCGAGCAACAACAATCTCACAAACAACACTGCATCGGACAACGAGGGCGGCATCATCCTGTCTTATTCGAGCAACAACAATCTCACAAACAACACTGCATCGGACAACGACTGCAGCATCCTCCTGTATTATTCGAGCAACAACAATCTCACAAACAACACTGCTAACTCGAACAACGATGAGGTCAGCATCTACCTGCGTTATTCGAGCAGCAACACACTCACGAGCAACACCGCTAACTCGAACAACGAGGTCGGCATCGAGCTGGATTCTTCGAGCAACAACAACTTAACGAACAACACTGCCTCGAACAACGACTGCGGCATCCTCCTGTATTCTTCGAGCAATAACACCCTTACGAACAACACTGCGTCGAACAACAGCCTCGGCATCGCCCTGTCTTCTTCGAGCAGCAACAACACACTTACTGGCAATACCGCGTCGAACAACAGCCTCGGCATCTTGCTGTATTATTCGAGCAACAACAACACACTTACTGGCAATACCGCGTCTGACAACTACAACGGCATCCGCCTATATTATTCGAGCAACTACAACCGCCTCTATCACAACAGTCTCATCAACAACACTAACAACAACGCTTATGACACAAACACCAACCAGTGGAACACTTCAACCGTTGGCAACTATTACTCAGACTACACAGGAAGCGACAACAACAGCGACGGTATCGGCGACACTTCGCATCAGATTCCAGGCGGAAGCAGCATTGATTACTTCCCTCTGATGCGTCAATGGGGAAGAACACCACTGAAAGGCGACCTTGACGATGATGATGAAATCACCTCTAAAGATGCTGCAATCGCACTTCAAATTGCAGTCGGCAGCCGCCCGTTCGACGATGCTGCTGATGTCAGTGGCGACGGCAGGGTTTCATCACTTGACGCTCTCATCATTTTACAGATGGTAACATGAGTGATCATAAGCACTGCACAACTTCGTTGTGCACAATACCGATAACCTTTAATTCTCGACTACGAAGTAGTCGAGCTACGTAAAGTAGTCGAGTTGCGCAAAAGTAGTCGAGTTTACAATGAATGTGAAAATATCTCCCTCTGCGATTGAGGGCATGGTTGATGCACCTCCTTCCAAGAGTTATACGCATCGAGCTATCGCGATTGCTTCGCTTGCTAAAAACACAACTGTGCTAAATCCCCTGGTTTCAGAGGATACACAGAGGACGATGCATGCATGCCGTGCATTTGGAGCGGATGTTGAGAATGTCGGTGATGCAATTCGTATCGCTGGCGTGCAGGGAGAAGTGGCTACTCCTGATGATGTTGTTGATGTAGGAAATTCAGGAACAACTCTTCGGATAATGACTGCTATTTCTTCACTTGTTGATGGTGCTGTGGTATTGAATGGTGATGCATCCATACGAAAGCGTCCCAATGATCCGCTTTTGCTTGCTCTGAATAGTCTTGGTTCCGAGGCATTTTCGACGCGTAATAATGGCATGGCACCTCTCGTGGTGCGAGGCAAGCTTCGTGGTGGCAAGACCTTTATCGATGGCTCGGTAAGTTCACAGTTTATTACCGGACTTCTTATAGCCTGCTCTCTTGCTGAGAACGATACTGAAATAGCTGTTCGTGGGAAGTTAAAGTCACGCCCTTATGTTGATATTACCCTTGAAATGCTTGAACTTGCAGGTGCGGAGGTGGTGGTGGATGAGGGTGCAAATCTTACTTTTATGGTAGAAGGGAATCAGCAGTTTGATGTACCTGTGTATCAGGTGCCTGGTGATTTTTCATCTGCGTCATACCTGCTTGCAGCAGGTGCATTGTTTGGTGATGTTACCGTAAAAAACATGTATCCAACATCTCAGGGAGATTCTGCGATTATTTCAATACTTAAAGAGATGGGTGCGGATATAAAGTGGAATGAGAAACATGGAGTCATTACTGTTAAACAGAGCGAACTTCATGGTTGTACGATTGATGTTGGTTTGACGCCAGACCTTGTCCCGACTCTTGCAGTACTCGGCGTTCTCGCTGATGGCGTTACTGTCATTGAAAATGCTGAACATGTTCGGTACAAGGAGACAGATCGCTTGCATGCGATGGCAACAGAACTTGGAAAAATGGGTGCAAACGTGAGAGAAGAGCCTGATAAGCTAATACTTAAAAGCTCAAAGCTTCATGGGGCTAATCTTCACGGTTGGGATGATCATCGAATTGTGATGGCACTTACTCTCGCTGGTATGGCAACAGGTGGTACTGTGATTGATACTGCTGAATCGGTTGCTATTTCTTATCCTGATTTTT
>CAJHIS010000018.1 GCA_905067555.1 Candidatus Argoarchaeum ethanivorans | reverse complement strand
TTGTGAAAATTGAGGAGGACAAAACCCGCATCGTATCATTAACTGGAGCTGGATTAAAAATCGCATCAGAAGATATTGATGTTGATGCTGCTCCCGAGGTTGCGATGTTGACCCAGCAGATGATTACAGGTTGCGACTGGAAAAAAGTGAAACTGAAAAACTACGACATTCACATAACGCCGCCGCCGATCTACGGGGGGAAGCTGCATCCCTACGAGCGCATCATTCGCGAGATGAGAAGTATATTTCTTGAGATGGGATTTACAGAGCTTAAAGGAGAGACTGTTCAAAGCTCGTTCTGGAACTTCGATTCTCTTTTCCAGCCGCAGGATCATCCGGCAAGAGACATGCAGGATACATTCTACCTTAACTCGACCACAGACGAACTGCCATCGTGTTATCAAACGGTACAGGCAATGCATGAGCACGGTGGGAAGATCAATTCTACCGGCTGGGGTGGAAGCTGGAGTAAAGAAAAAGCAGCACAGGATGTACTCCGCACACATACAACACCGATTACAATCAAATATCTTGCAGAAAGTCCAGTACCACCAGTTAAAGCCTTCTGCATCGATCGTGTGTACCGCAGAGAAGCAATCGACCCCACCCATACGCCAGAGTTTGAACAACTCGAAGGTGTGGTGATGGATGAAGGCATGAGCTTTACTAATCTTCTTGGATACTTAAGTGAATTCTACCATCGCATGGGCTTTAAAGACGTGCGGTTTCGGCCGGGATATTTCCCATACACAGAGCCGAGTGTTGAGCCCGAAGTATATATTGAAGAACTTGGCTGGGTAGAACTGGGTGGTGCAGGTATATTTCGAAAAGAAGTTACAGAGCCTCTTGGAATCACTTCACCAGTACTTGCATGGGGACTTGGAGTAAGCCGTGTGGCAATGCTCAAACTCAAACTGCTTGATCTTAGAGAACTCTACCAGTCAGATATAAACTGGCTGCGCACAAGTAGCATCTGTCTCCACAAGCTTTATTAACGGCACCTTCTTATTAAGAGTGATACTAATGGCAAAGATGCATGTTCGAACCAAAGGCTCATCTGGCTCTACAAGACCAGTAAAGAGCAACTCACTGCAATGGTGCAATTATACTGAAGATGAACTTGTAGAAATTGTTACCAACCTTGGCAAGCAGGGAAAGTCTTCAAGCGAGATAGGGATGACTCTTAGAGACACCTATGGTGTTGCAGATTTCAAACTCATTGCAAAAAAGAAAATCTCCATAGCCATGGCAGAAAATGACGTAATATCAAAAGTTCCTGAAGATTTGTACAATCTGATTGTTAAAGCACTTCGAATGTACAAGCATATATATGTGAATAAAAAAGATGTTCACAACAAACGCCAGCTAAATCTGGTAGAAGCAAAAATCCGACGTCTTGTGCGTTATTACAAAAATACTAATAAAATTAATGTCGATTGGAAATACTCTATTAAAGCGGCAGAATTGTTAATCACGCGCTGAACTTTTTTTTAACGTTGATGATAAATGATTTGATCGGAATTGCTGAAAAAGCTGCCAGGCTTATTGTTGATCGTGCAACCAATGTTCAGGTAATATCACATACTGATGCCGACGGCATATCATCGGCAGCTATTATCTGTACTGCTCTTTTTCGATGCCACATACCTTTTCAGGCAAGCTTTGTAAACTGCCTTGAAAAGAGCATTCTACGTAAGATCAGTTCTACTGATGCTGATACTGTTATATTATGCGATATGGGAAGCGGGCAGCCGGAAATCGTCAAGCAGATAGAAAAATTAGTGGTCATACTTGATCATCATAAGCCAGTTGGTGAACACGAGTGTATGCATGTAAATCCACATGATGTCGGACTGGATGGTTCATTTGAGCTTTCGGCATCAGGAGTGGCATATTTTGTAGCACGTCTGATGGGACCAAACACCGACTTATCAGGTCTGGCGATACTTGGTGCGCTTGGTGATAAACAGTCAATGAGTGGAGCAAACCAGTTCATTGTCGAGGAAGCAATCTCCTGCGGTGCTGTTGAAGTAAGTTGTGGACTTATGCTTGAAGATGGTGATCTGCACACAGTTCTTGCTAATACCATTGAGCCATACTTTGAGTTTACTGGAGACGAAACAAAGCTTGATGAGTTTTTATCGAAGCTTTCTCTTTCAGGTGATATCAGCAGTCTTGATTCCGACTCTGTAAGAAAGCTCGCGTCAGCTCTCGTATTAACCCTGTTAAAAAGGGGATGTATTGAAGCAGTCGATGCTGTTGTAGGAGAAAAGTACCACTTGAAGAACGAGATCATCTGCGATGCCAATAAGTTTGTATCAATTGTAAACACTTGTGGCAAAATTGAACAGTCAGGTATTGGACTTTCATTATGTCTCCGGGATAAAACCGAGCTGCAACATGCTACTCGACTTGATATGGAAAATCGGCGATCACTAATCAATACACTCAAAATAGCAGAACAAAATATGTGTGAGAAAAAATACATAAGATACGTGAAGTTGTCCAACATCTCAGGCACTGGCATCGTGGCAGGTATTACAACCCGCTATCTATTTCCAGACAAGCCATTTATTACAGTTAACAGCACATCTGATATGGTAAAAGTTTCCGGCAGAGGTACAAGAAAACTGGTATCACAGGGACTTGACCTTGCCACAGTAATAAAAAGTGCAGCCGAAGCTGTTGGTGGTACCGGGGGCGGCCATAATATTGCATCAGGCGCATCAATACCCAATGGACGTGAAGAAGAGTTTATAACAATTGTTGACCAATTGACCGGGGAGCAACTTGGAAGCGTTCTGTGACCTGCACAACTTCGTTGTACAGAGATTAACCTAACAACTGCACAACTTCGTTGTGCAGAAAAATAACCGGCAACTCTTAATTCTCGATTACGCAAGCACTGTACAACTTCGTTGTGCAGAACTGCATACTCCGTATGCAGAAAATAGCCAGTAACCTTTGATTCTTGATTGCGAAGTAATCAAGTGCAGAAAACAACTCTCGATCGCGCTAGCAATCGAGTGCAGAAAAATAGCCAGTAACCTTTAATTCTCGATTGCGCAAGCAATCGAGTGCGTCAGCAATCAAACCTGGAAGCGTTTTATGATTCATACAAAACTAACTCTCTCTGGGGAGTATGCACAGATTGTACAACGATCGCTTGAGCCTGATAATCTTTCTTCGATGCAAACCAGTGAGAATAGTAAAAAAGTGATTGTTCAGTTTGAAACAAACAGGATTGGCACAGTACTTTCGACAATAGATGATTACTTGATGAATGCGAAGATTGCAGAAGACCTATGCAGTATAACAAAAACAAAGAAATAATCTATACGATTGATGACCTTGAAATCGACATTCAACTGATATTAAACGTCATCGATGAAAGAGGAGCAGCAACCATCGGTCTTCAGTTTCCGGAAGGGTTAAAGCGACAGGCTGTAAACATATCAAGAATTATACAGCAGCACCGAAGAGTTGAAGTACTCATATCCGGAAATCCCTGTTTTGGCGCCTGTGATATTGATACACAGTTGATTGAACTTACAGATGTCTTATTCCATTTTGGTCATTCAAACCAGGGCTTCTGCAAAGAGGTTGTTTACGTGGAGGCACGTTCAAAGATAGATATTGCACCTGTGGTAGCAAGGACAATAAAGATTTTGTCTGGAAAACGAATCGGGATTATCACAACAGTTCAGCATGTACACAAACTGCAAGAGATACAGGACATGCTTGTAGCTGAAGGATTCGAGTCCGTGATAGAAGAAGGTGATGCACACATTGCATACCCTGGGCAGGTGATTGGATGTAATTTTTCTGCAGCAAGAGGGAATTGTGATGAATATATCTATGTTGGTGGTGGAGAATTTCACCCCACAGGTGCTTCAATTACCACACGAAAGAATGTAATCATTGCAAACCCCTACAATAATAACGTGTATAAAATCAATCCGGAGCCACTCATTCGAAGACGATGTGCGATGATTGCAAAAGCATTTGATGCAGCAAATTTTGGCATCATTGTTTCAACCAAGATTGGGCAGCAACGATTAGCCCTTGCAGGAGCCTTGAAAAGGAAAATAGAAGAGCACAACAAAAATGCTGATTTAATCATCATGGACCTTGTAACACCAGAACAATTGCTTGGATTTAAACCGGATGCTTTTGTAAACACCGCATGCCCACGAATTGCCATTGATGATTCCAAACGGTTCAATATTCCAGTATTAACGCCAGTAGAGCTTGAAATACTCATCGGAGAACGGGAATGGAAAGAATTTGCAATGGATGAGATACTTGCCGGAGACAGGTAATGAAACCAACAACAGAAATATCGGGCACTATTATCTGGGGCGAAGAGTTTGAGGTTATCAGCGGTACATTATATATTGAAGATGGAATTATTGTAGATATGATAGAAGAGCAAGTTTCAGATGATGTAATTATCGCTCCATGTTTTGTCAATGCCCATACCCATATAGGCGATTCTGTGATAAAAGATCCACCGATAACAAATCTGGATGAACTGGTGCGCCCTCCGGATGGGTTAAAACACAGAATATTAAACAAGACTCCAACTGTCGAGCTTATAAACGCAATGGTTTCTACGTTAGAGGATATGAAAAAAACAGGTACTACAGCATTTATTGATTTTCGTGAAGGAGGAGTTGAAGGTGTGAACGCTCTCAGGCAAGCCATGGTACATGTGGGAAGTCTGCAAAGTATGATACTTGGACGTCCGTGTAATGACCTGTCCAGGCTTCTTAAGGTGGGCAATGGCATCGGTCTAAGTGGTGTTAACGATATGCCCCTGGATGTATTACAAGAGATAGTATCTGCGGTGAAAAAATCCGGAAAGCCTTTTGCTATCCATGCAGGTGAGAAGGATAAAACTGATATTGATGCTGCTTTTGATCTTGAGCCGGACTTTATAGTTCATTTGACGAGTGGCAGTAACAGTGATTTTAAAAGAGCGTTTGATCAGGATTGTAAGATTGTTGTTTGTCCACGTTCAAATCTCCTTACCGGAGCAGGTATGCCAGATATTAAAGGTATGCTAAAATCAGGTGCTGTAGTCGGTGTTGGAACTGATAATGTGATGCTCAACTCTACAAACATGTTTGATGAAATGAAATTTATATCGACAATATTTTTACATGATGATAGACAAGTATTTAAGCTATGCACGCTGAACGGAGCAGAGGTATCTAATATGGACAATGAGCTTGGTTCCATTGAGGCTGGAAAGATGGCTCATTTGATGGTATTGAATAGGAAGTCTTATAATCTTCAAGGTGTAAGAAACCATTTATCAGGTATTGTGCGAAGAGCACGTCCAGACGATATTATACAAATAATAGGAGTAGAATAAAATGGTAAGCGAAATATACAAAAAAATAGTTGTTGCAACTGATGGCTCAAAAGAAGCAGAAAAAGCTATTGAATGTGCAGTGGAACTTGCACGACTTGCCGGAGCAAAACTGCATGCCCTGTATGTTGTTGATAGAGCGGCTTTCTTGGCTACCCCACTTGTGACTATGCCAATAGATGTGGCGTGGGGAGAACTGGAAGAGCATTTTCACAAGGAAGGTGCAGAAGCAACGAAAAAAATAGCAGATGCTGCAGCAGCCGTCGGTGTAGAATTTGAAGCGAATGTAGTTGAAGGACATGCAGCAGAAGAGATAATAAAGTTCTCAGAAGAACTGCCGGCAGACCTTGTCGTGATGGGAAGTCTCGGTAAAAGCGGTCTTAGCAGATTCTTACTCGGGAGTGTTGCTGATAAAGTCACACGAAATGCAAAGTTACCTGTCATGGTCATAAGAAGCTAAGCAAGAAACTGTTTGTTAATGCTCAGTGAGAGTGGATTAAAATGACAGAGAAGTTGTATAAGAAAATAATAGTTGCAACTGACGGCTCAAAAGAGGCTGAGAGAGCTGTAAAATATGCTATAGAACTTGCACGAGATACAGGAGCAAAAGTATATGCTTTATATGTGGTGGACACAGCGATCCCCACAACCAGCAGCATGAGTGTGGCATGGGGGAACGTGCATGAATTCCTTCGGGAGGAAGGGGCGGAAGCAACGAAAAAAATAGCAGAGACTGGAGCAAAAGCAGGAGTTGAAGTTGAAAAGAAGCTATCTGAAGGACATCCGGCAGAAGAGATAATAAAGTTCTCGGAAGAACTGCCAGCAGACCTTATCGTGATGGGAAGTATCGGTAAGAGCGGTCTCGACAGATTTTTACTTGGAAGCGTCTCTGATAAAGTCACACGAATTTCAAAGATACCGGTTATGGTAGTAAGAAATTATTAGCACCTGCGCACAACGCGAGTAGAAACAACCAGTGGCTTTTAATTTAATTACTATACCCCCCAACTCTGCTGCGGTTGGGACAAGCCACAGAGCAATCTTTTTTTAAACAGGGACGTATAAGAACATCAATGGTCGAGCTGAAACATGCGAGCCATTGTGTTTATAAAATATGATACCATAAGGTACTTTGCATAAAATATAAAAAGAAATTATTGTGTGGCACTGATAGAATTGAATTTTTTAAAGAAATATACACTGAAATTGGGAAGAGAAATCACGTGCACCGATGGGGAAAATCATCAATGAGATGCAGGATGAACGAAGGGACTCGCATGAGTCAATGAAAGGGCTGGCAGATGCAATCCCCGAACTTACGAGGACAAGGAAGTAATCTTTAAGTGCAGAGTTAGGCTCAATATGGTGTTGTGTGGTGAGTATGGAAACATCGGTTCAGAAAGGGAAATATTTGCTTATTTCGCGCTCACTGGCAAAATTCCAATTATTATTGGGTTTAAGAATGTATTAGAGCGAATGATACTCTGTATAAACACTATCGAAGGGTTTGTGCCGGAGGATACTATTGAATGGCGGCAACAGGATCGCCACTGAGACGCCAGTGCAATACTGCGATGATTCCTGTCGCTGATGCCAGTGACGACCACTGCATCACTATTCTAAATACACCAATAATCACGCAGGCATAGGCAGGAACGATCAATTTATGAGGCAGGGTACTATGTATACTTTCCAGCAAGTATGAATTTGGAACCTTTATGGCATAAACCGCCGGGGGCACAGAGGATCACAGAGAGTTTAGGTTTTTGGTGGTAAAAGTACATATTTGTGATAGAAAGTTATAAAAAAACAGATACGGTTTAGTATATTTATGAGCAGTGAAGAATGGACTGAAAAGTATCGACCAGAACATCTTGACGATCTGGTTGGTCATAAAAAACCCATTGAAGAGCTTAAAACATGGGCAAGATACTGGCAGCAGGATACACCTATGGAACGTGTAGTTATTCTATATGGCAAACCTGGTGTTGGTAAAACCACTTCAGCTTATGCATTAGCACGGGATTTTGGATGGGATCTGATTGAGCTTAATGCAAGTGATTCACGGACCGCAGATGTGATTACGAGGGTAGCAGGCTCTGCATCACAGATGGGAACGTTTGAAGGTACACATGGAAAGCGCCTGGTTGTTCTTGATGAAGCAGATAATATTCATGGTAATGCTGATAGGGGTGGTGCAAATGCCGTCATCAAGGTGATAAAAAACACCCATCAGCCCATAATCCTGATTGCAAATGAATACTATGGAATGTCAAAGACACTCCGGGACTCATGCAAAAGCATAAACTTCGCTGCAGTGAGAACTTCTACCATCGAATCTTTTATAAAAAAAATAGCTTCTATGGAGAAGATCAGGATTGAGCCTGATGCCATTAAGATGTTGGCAGCACACTCTGGTGGAGATATGAGAAGCGCTCTTAATGATTTCCAGGCAGTGGCAGAAGGGCGCGATGAGCTTGTTTTGGAAGATATTGCAGTATCCCCCCGGGACAGCAAGGAAACCGTGTTTCAGGTAATAGCAAAAATATTTAAAGGAAGTGATATCTCTGAAATATACCATTCGACATTTCAGCTTGATGAGACGCCTGAAAACCTCATCCACTGGATAGATGAAAACCTGCCAATTGCCTACAAGCACCCTCACGACCTGGTGAATTCGTTTGAGGTTCTCTCTCGTGCTGATATGTTTCTCGGGAGGGTGCGCCGACGACAGAACTATCGGATGTGGAAACATGCGTCACTTCTGATGAGCGGCGGGATAGCAGTATCAAAGACACGCAAATATGAGATGTTCACGCGCTTTCAACCGCCATCCACGTGGAGACGTCTTGCACAGACCAAAAATATGCGTAACACCCGTGATGCCATCTCCCTGAAAGTTGGAAGGCACTGTCATGTATCCAAAGAGTTTGCAAGAGCAGAACTGATTGAATTTGCAAGATTGTTGATTAAGGATGAAAAATATGCTGCGGCAGTTGCAGCAGAACTTGATCTTTCCGTTGAAGAGATTACCTACCTATTGCAGAGCAAAACCACCTCTAAAAAGGTAAAAAATATTTATGGATCGGCAAGAGCATTGATTGAGAAGGAGACAGAAGAGAATATAGAGTTATTTGCACGAACTGAACAAAAAAGCGATGATTTCAAGCACGGGGAGGATAAGGTAAAAGTTGATGTAAAAACTATTAGGAAAGAAGCTAAAAGTAGTTCAACTCCCCAGAGTACACTTTTTGATTTTTGAGTTGTGATGAAAATATGATAGTTAAGGAATTGGAAGAGCTAACACCAGGAGAACTGGAGAGAATTCTAAAACGAACAAATGTTCAAAATGTAAACGGTTCTGTTCTTCCCATACTTAAAGATGTGAAAGAACATGGCGATAGTGCAGTAAAATCATACACAAAGAAATTTGATCGCACTATTTTAACTGAAATAACAGTAACAACAGGAGAGATAAACAAAGCCCTCAAAACAGTAGACCCTCGATTACTCAAGCATCTTGAATTGTCAGCTTCAAACATCAGAAAGTTTCATGAAAAACAAAAAATCGGCGACTGGTATACAGAAATCAGTGATGGAATAACGCTCGGGCAAAAAATAACACCTCTTGAACGAATCGGTGTATACATACCAGGGGGGCGGGCAGCATATCCAAGCACAGCACTTATGACCCTCATACCTGCGCGAGTTGCAGGTGTTAGTGAAGTCATCGTATGCACGCCACCGGGACTGGATGGATGCATACATCCTGCAACCCTTGCAGCCTGCCACATTGCAGGATCAGATCAGGTATTCAAGGTTGGTGGCGTGCAGGCAGTGGCAGCAATGGCGTATGGAACTGATACCATACCAAAAGTAGATAAAATCGTTGGACCTGGGAATGCATACGTTACCGCTGCAAAAACACTTGTGCGAGGTGAATGTGAAATTGACTTTCCGGCAGGACCAAGTGAAATACTGGTAATAGCAGATAACACAGCAAAACCATCTTACGTGGCATGGGATATGCTTGCACAATGTGAACACGATCCTGCTGCAATATCCATACTTGTAACCACCTCGAATGTGCTTGCAGCAGAAGTTCAACAAATCATAGAAGATGAAATAAAAAGTTGCGAACGGCAAGAAATAATTACACAATCGCTTCAAAATGCAGCAATCATCACCGTATCAACAATAGAAGAGTGCATCGAATTTTCAAACAACTTTGCACCAGAACACCTTGAAATCATCGTCAAAAACCCACAGGCTCTTCTTGAAAAAATCAAAAATGCAGGCTCTATATTCATAGGCAATTACGCTCCCGTATCAGCAGGCGATTATGCATCAGGTACAAACCATGTACTCCCAACAGCAGGATATGCCAGAATCTACTCAGGACTTAACATCGACCACTTCACCAAGAAAACAACTATCCAGATAATAAACAAAAAAGGGCTTGCAACACTTAAAGACACAATTACAACAATAGCAGAAGCAGAGGGTTTGTATGCACATGCAAAAGCAGTACAGACACGATTTTGAAAGCTCTGTACAACCGCACACCACGTGTGCGGAAATAACTCTCGATTACGCAAGTACTGTACAACTTCGTTGTGCAGAAATACCGGCAACTCTCGACTACGAAGTAGTCGAGTGTGTAAGCAATCAAGAGGAGGAAATATAAATGGTACAAATAGATACGAATAGATGTACTGGATGCGGGGTGTGTGTTAGGATATGCCCCGATGGTTTTGAAGTGAAAGAGAAAAAAGCTGTTCTGAAAAATTCGGGTGCTGAATGCATCGATGAAGCAGCAGCAGCATGTCCTGTCGGAGCAATCACCTCTGATAGCAATCTCTGGTGGCAAGCTAAGCCTGTAATACCTGCTCGTGGTGGAAGAATGAAAAAACGGGGAAGAGGCGGCGGAAGAAGGCGGTGATGCAAAGATTAATAACTAACGAAGTCAAGTTAGAATGTGTTAAAGGTATACTACCATGTTTATCGAGTATAATCTTCTCATCATTGTTGTCATCGTTGCGATAGTGGCTTACCTACTTTTAAAAACAATTAAGCATATGATTATCAATACCCTGCTTGGGTTTATTGTTTTGGTGGCATGCAATATACTTCTTGGGCTTGACATTGCATATACATGGGTAGTTATTGCTATATGTGCAATCGGGGGGGTGGCTGGTGCAGCCGCAATTTTATTACTTCATTACTTAAATGTGGCTTTTTGATATGGTACTGACATTAAAAATGGTGCAAAAATGACTGTTGTGATATCAATTGGCGGTTCAGTTCTTGTAAAGGATTTTGATTATGAACGAATTGGAAAGTATGCAGAAGTTATAAAACAGATAGCAGCACACGATAATGTGTTTGTTGTTACTGGCGGCGGCAATGTTGCACGGGATTATATCAGTGTTGCAAGGAAACTTGGAGCAAATGAGGTATCATGCGATTTTATTGGAATTGAAGTCACACGCTTAAACGCAAGCATTCTTATAGCAGCACTTGGAAGCACCGCTTACCCGGAAGTACCAACAAATTACCGGGAAGCTGAAAATGCATCATCATTTCCAGTAGTTGTGATGGGTGGAGTTGCTCCAGGCCAGACAACCGATGCTGTTTCAGCGGTGCTTGCGGAATATGTTCATGCAAAAAAACTTCTTATTGCAACATCGGTTGATGGTGTTTATACAGCAGATCCAAAAAGAAATCCACAAGCAAAAAAATTGCCGAGATTAACTCCGGGAGAACTTGTAGATATCGTGATGAAGATAGGCATAAAAGCAGGTTCTAACTCGCCTATTGACGCATTGGCTGCAAAGATTATTGAGCGATGTGGAATCCATACAATCATTTTTAATGGGAGCAATCCTGAAAACATCCTTGAAGCAATCAAAGGTGCGCATAACGGGACAGAAATAAACTCACAAAAAACCTGATCTGCATGATCACTTCAAAAATAAGATTCACAGTAAAAGCCTCTGTTGAAGTGGTGTGGACATACCTTGGAGATGTTCGTAATTATGCTTGCTCTATTCCAGGATGTGTCAGCTGCAAACCAACTGGTTACGACACTCATCACTGGTTATTCGATTTCAGAGTTGGGCCGTTTGTCAAGAGAATGGAAATAAGAGGTAAAACCATTGAACTTGATCCACCACATCATGGCAAATGGATTGGTCACAGTGATGATGCAATAGTTGGCGGATCAACAACAATCAAGGCTCTCGAAAATGGCAACACTGGTGTGATGTATACGATGGAAATTGAGCCAAAAAGCATCATACTCAAGTGCTTAACACCACTGATAAAAGAGAAAATGGTAAAAGACCTCAAACAATATGCAAGAAACGTGAAAAATCATTTGGAGTGAAAGTTCAGGGCCCGGGTCGGGGATCGAACCCGAGTCGAAGGATCCACAGTCCCACAGGATTTCCAGCTACCCTACCCAGGCAGTTTTATTTAGAGTACAACCAA
Source organism: Candidatus Argoarchaeum ethanivorans (assembly GCA_905067555.1). GTDB lineage: Archaea > Halobacteriota > Methanosarcinia > Methanosarcinales > EX4572-44 > Argoarchaeum > Argoarchaeum ethanivorans_C. The sequence continues at coordinate 13,225 of CAJHIS010000018.1, read as the reverse complement.
TGGTGTTTTGACTGATAAAGCTTTTGTTCTTGATTTAATTATTATACCCAGCAGCAGAGCTTGCGGTTGGGACAAGCCACAGAGCGAGCTTTTTTTAAGCGTGGATATATAAAAACATTAATGGTCGAGTTGAAACATGCAAGCCATTGCGTTTATAAAATACGATACCATAAGGTGCTTTGCATAAAATAACGAGTAGCCTTTAACTCTTGATTGCGCAAGTACTGCATACTACGTATACAGAAATTACAATAAACTGCACAACTTCGTTGTGCAGAACCGCATACACCGTGTGTGGAAATAACTCTCGATTGCGCTAGCAATCGAGTGCTGAACATATACGGTCTTATCACTCTGCGGCTATTGGACTCAAGATTTGTATTGGAATCCTTCTCATATTGCTTATTTTGTTTCTTGTCACTCTCTTTCCAAATATGCAGCTGAAGCTGGGTGTCTCTTAATTCCACTTGCACCTGTATCAGATATCAAAACAGTTGGTGTCAGCGTACATTTGTTACATTTTAACTTGTGGGGGTGGCTGCCTTTAATAATTCGTGTCGCTGTTCCGTTATTTATCGTGATTTATCTGCCTGAAGATATAGAAGTTATATCTAAAAAATCTTGGAGTGAAGTCTCGTGGTTAGCTAAACAAACACTATTTCTGTTTGATTGTTGCAATGTCGCCAAGAGTTGTTTCTTTGTTCCCTCCTGCACGTTTGTACTCTCCTGAAGTTATTTGTTCTGTTAGTCTGATGTGAAGTGTGTGTTCGAGTTTTTTTCTCACGCTATCTTCCGGGTGTATATCTCCACGCTCTATTTTGCGAATAAGACTTGCTTTTTCGTTAATTTTGTCTGCCAGTTCGTCTATAGTTAGTCCCGCGTTCTCACGTGCCTGTTTTATTAGTGCGTTGAGGTCTGTTATCAGTTCTTCTTTGAGTGCGTCAAAGATATCGCGTCTTGGTCTTTTTGCCAATATAGTTCTGCCCATAGCCGCGGGTGCCGTTTTTTGCGTGGCTGGTGGCGTCTGTTGTATACTTATTGTTTTTCCATGCTGTGCACACTTTGGGCAAACTTCAAGCGTTGTTCCTTCAATTCTTACACGCTGGGAGCGTCCTCTTATTTCCTGTCCGCATATTTCACATTGCATATTAACCATCTTTTTGTTTGTTGATTCTTTTGTTTGCATAATTCGTTTTGTAGATAAAAAAAGTTTGCATTAGTAAATTTGGGGAAACTTTTGATTTCCCTTTAATCTGCTGTTATATGACCAGCCGGAGCATAGCGGAGTGGGGCAAGGACACTAAGAGTGCCAGAGACCGCCTTTTAATGGTATTTTTCTATGCATTCTGATGCATTTATCCTTTCAATTCCTTCTACTTTATCAAAATCATCATCTTCACTTACTATAACGGACAAACCTACCTCTTTCATCGATGAAATGTGAATTGCATCCCTTGGGTCAAGTGTTGTTTTTTCATATGTGTCCATCATTCTGATAATAACTGATTTTTTAATCTCTATCCATTTTATCGGCATTGAAAGCATCGCCTTTGTAATCTTGATTGCACTATCTTTTCCCACTTCCTTTTTCAAAATCCAAATCACTTCATCTATGACGAGGAATGATGCTGCACAGGTGATCTTTTGTTCATTTATTAGTTTGATAATCTTTCTACAATTTTGACCCAACTCCTCCTTACCTGTTGCGGCAAAAATAAAAATGTTGGAATCAATATACAAAACTAGTCCCCCTCATATCTGGTCTCTAACTCCTTTTTAATTTCTTTCATCGAAATTTCACCCGAGCTTCTTTCGCATATCTCCAAAAATACATCGAGCACATTTTGTTTTTTCGAGAGTATTATCTTTTCATCCTCAACGTCAATTACTAACTCATCACCTACATTAATCGCAAGAAGATCCCTAATTGTTTTAGGAATAACAACCTGGCCTTTTGCCAATACGTTTTTCGATATCATTTAAACCACTGAATTACCCTATGGTTAAACCACCTAATTAAACTTTCGAAACTCTCGATGGACAAGCGGTCTCTGGCATTGCGTATAACGTTTCGCGGATAAAAGAAGTTGCTGAAGGCAATTTGGGCGAAGTGAAACGAAGCCGTATAGCCCGTGTTATACACCGTCTGCGAAGGGATTTTTATTTATCCTCTTAATCTCTACTCTAATTAGTCAATTTTTCTAAAAGTTTGTCAATTTCTTTTATTTCTAAAACTACGTCCATTTCTTCACATAATTCCTTACTTCTTTTTAATATATTTTTGGCATCGTCAAACTCACGACGGGTCCCTTTAATCTCTTGTAGCATCTTTGGTCTGTTTAATATTTCACTCTTGTATATAAAAATGATCTTGTGTATATATTTCTTCTTTTTTTTATTTTCAACTATTAAATCCACAAAATCAGTATATAATCCAGCTATTCTTTGATTATAATGCAAAATTTCTCCGATAGGCGGTTCAGGCTTAATAAGTTTCCAAAAATCTATACCTTCTTTGTACTTCTCCTCTGCCTTTTGGAAGAAGTATTCCTTTTCCTCTTTAATTTTCATTAATTCTCTATATGCATCCCCAATGTTGCGACATTGTTGAGCACATCCTCTATAGAATCCATATTTTTTTCTGGTATTAAGTGCATCTTTTAGATGATCAATAGCTTCATTGAATTTTACCTTGGCTTCCTCCATACGATCAGGTTCAGTAGAATGCTTGCCTTGCTCAGCAAGCTCTCTACCTTCTCTTGTTAGAATCAGAGCAATAGCATTATCTGACTCAGCCACACCATTCCAATCCCCCAATTCCATTTTAATTTTTTTGCTTTCATTGCACTTGTCTTTTCCTTCCCCTATTTTTCCTAACGCCCAATATGCTAATCCAAGCACATTCAAGCATCTGGCATAACCCAGCATATATGTTTCATCTTCATCTTTTATTGCTCTACCTAGTTTTTTTGCCATCCCCACACGTTTCTTTGCTTTAAGATAAATTGGCTTAAGTTGTTTTTCTGCCTTCTCAGCATAATCTTTTGCCTTTATATAGTTTTCTTGGTATATGTTTAGCTTACCGTTCCCTTTTTTTGAGATGTATCCATATTTCTTCACACCACCGATTTCAAGGGTTACAGTGTTTTTCTCTTTGTTAAGTTTGAGAGTAAGTGGTTTTTTCTTCCATGTAGCTGCTATGGTTCGATCATCAGTTTTTCTGATTTTTGCATTTTTTCTCAAGTTTATCTTTAGGTCTTCAACCAGAAATTCTCGAAATCGCTTCTCATTTTTTCTAGAAACATCATCCCAGCTAAACAAATATTTTTCTTTTCCTTGCCTGCGTAAAACATTAGATATGTCCACCTTAAGATATGCTACTTTAAAATCATTTTTAAGTTCCTTATGCTCCTTAACACAATCTTTATAAATTCTAATTGCCTTATCTTCTTTTTCTCGTATATCTTGTCTATAATAAAGGTCAGCTAACTTTTGTTTCGCTATCAGTAATTGTTTTCTATCCTTTCTATTCTTTGCTATATTTATAGCCTTTTTATAATATTGCTCCGCTTCATTCCAACTCTGGATATGTTCAAATAGACGCCCAATGAATATATCCCTTTTAAACTCATCAATGTCTTTAGCCCATTGATCAAAAGCATTGTAATTTTTCTCGCGTTTCTCTGTGGAAAAGTCAATTTCACTAATTTTAGGAAGTGAACAAAGATTATCTTCTACATAATTTTTCACATATTCGCTCGAATCACCAACAAGCTTAATGGAGTTTTTCCTCTTTAAGAGAAAATTATTTACATTTATGATCTCCCAACTCCTTTCTTCTCCAGGGGATTTATTTTCCTCTCTTTCTTTTTCGTATTGTAATCTATCTTTGCCCCATATAAGCCCACTAATCGGTTCTTTAACACGTTCAAACCATTCAAACCAAAAAGTACTCTTCCCACTGTTTGTGTTTAAAAGAACAGGATATATGCTGAAATCATCTTGGCAACTATAGCCCATAAAGCAGAGATCACAATTCTCAAGGAAGTATTTTAGCACTTTTTGCTTGTGTTCGTCTAAACCTTTACCCACTTGGTTTAAAGCTACTAAAATTGATTTAAATCTTTCTTTACCTTTTTTATCTTCTTCAATAGTACCATGCAATTTAAATAAATATCCAGGCATGCCCTTAGGATTTGGGTTTTCATTTATGTGATATTTTTTAACAAATTTCTCAAAATGTGTGTTTTCGTAGCATCTATTAATCTCAACTCCTGTTATCTCCTTGTATGCTTCTTCGATCAAGTTCTCTTGATTTGTTGTGAATACCCAGTTACCGCGTCTGATAGCCTCTGCTAAAAAAACATGGTTAGTGTTTGGGTTATAACCCAAAAACTTTTCTAAACAAACAAGCACATCAGAATTCAACTCCTCAACTCCTATTTGTAATACTACTTCAGGTCTAATATTTTTACTAAGATTCTTGCATTCATTGTCAGTCAATTTCTTGGTTGCAATTGATCGAATAATTTCCTCGTTCAATCCTATGAAAGTTGGCACTCCTGAATTTTTTGAAATCCCCGCTCCTACAAAGAAAACTATTTTTGAACCAAATATTTCATTAATCCCGTTAGTAATTGATTCTTTGTACATCCTATTATCTCTTTTAAAATTTGAAATTAAAATAAGGTCATATCTGCCCTCAACTTTTTTGGCTATTAATAATCATCCATTACTCTTATATACTTTTAATCTTGCACCAAGATTTCTTAGTTTTGTTTCTATTTTTTCATATCCTCTATAAAGATAGAAAGAATCATATATCTCGCTTTTACCCTCTGCTACAAGTGCACTAGTTAATATCGCTGCTCCACCCCTTATATCCCCCATAAATACATCGGTTCCAGTAAGCTTTGAATGGCCCTTAACAATTATCTCACGATTGCTTATAATATCAAACTGTGCGCCCATTTTTTTAAGTTCGTTTAAATATCTAAACCTACTATCAAAAACTCTCTCTTCAATTAAGCTTGATCCGTCTGCTTGTGTCATTAATGTTGCAAATAAGGGTTGCAGGTCTGTAGGGAATCCAGGATACGGATGAGTACATATATCTACTGGTCTCAACTCATCTATAGAATCAAGATGAATAGAATTTTTAGTAGTATCCAGACCAACACCTGCGTCTTTAAACGCATTTATCGGGAATTCCAAATGCTTAGGTTCAACATGTTCTATTGTAATATCTCCACGAGTTATTGCACCCATTGTGATAAATGTTCCTGCCTCTATTCTATCAGGAATTACATTATGCGTCACTCCACCATTTAGTATGTCTACACCCTTAACGATAATTTTGTTTCCCCCAGCAATCTTAATTTTTGCACCCATTGCATTAAGAAAATCTATTAGATTAATTATCTCAGGCTCTATTGCTGCATTTTTTATTATCGTTGAACCCTCTGCAAGAACACTAGCTATCAACAAATTTTCTGTTGCACCCACACTTGGAAATCTTAAGAATATCTCATCACCAATCAAACCCTTTGGGCTTGACATCATAATGGTATTATCATTAATTATTTTGCATTGGGCCCCTAAACTTTTAAATCCTGTGATGTGCAAATCAATTGGGCGATCGCCTATTTTGCAACCTCCTGGCATATCAAAGTATACTTCTTTATATTTTGAGAGCAATGCTCCTACGAGGAGAATTGAGTGACGAATTTTTTTATATCCTTCTATGCGATTGAGTATTATCTTATCATGAGAATATTTTTTTATCTTAGGGCAGGAAATAGAGAGGGTGTTATTATAGGAGTTTGTATTAGCTCCACACCCATGTAGCAACTTTAGCAAAGAGTACACATCATCAATTTCAGGAATATTTGTTAAGGTCACTGTACAAGAAGATAATAAACTGGCACACATAATGGGCAATGAAGCATTTTTAGATCCACTTATTCTTACAGTTCCATTGAGAGGAGTACCACCATAAATTACAATCTTTTCATCCATGAGATATTTATTTGTGTAAATTTTAATCCTGAGATATGTTCATAATATTTTGAAATTAGATTTTTGTGTAATTACAACGGTTAATTGTTTTAGTATCCCGAAGCCGATTGCGTATAACATGTTTATATCCGAACAGGGTTCGCATATTGTTCCGATTTGTGAGTATATGCGAACTTGGTTTGGATATACATACCTATGATCCAACTTACCTATCATATTTTTATGCCCTCTTTTTTGATTTTAATCCTAAGTTGTCCAGTGAGCTTTTGATTCTGCTTATTTTTGGAACTCACGTGTGTATAATTTCGGTAGTTTTGCTGCTTTTATGTCCCAGTGATTCTTGAATGTATCTGATGTCAATCCCACTTTCCAATAAATGAGTGACAAAACTGTGCCATAAACTATGAACGCCCACTCTCTTTTTTATACCCGCCTTCTCACAGATGTTTTGATTTTACTCAGGCAGGATTTTGTTTTTATCCAGTTCTATGGGCTAAAGATTTTACCTGAAGTGGACCACTCACTTGCCGATTCTTCGGATGTTTTTCAAATACTATGCAACAAACCTTTGTCAATCATTGATGAAATTTTGCTTATAATAATAAGACTGTTTTATCTCTTCTTTTATTTTTCCATACATGTTTTCACCTCCAATGTTACGGCACGTCACTCAACCAAACTGTTAATGGACTATCTTTGAGATATTAAGTTCAAGTATGTCTTCTGCTCCCTTCTCTTTAAGCATTGGTATGAGTATATTAACCTCGCTCTTGCTTACAACAGTTTCTATTGCATAGTAATCTGATTGATATAGTTTGGATATGGTAGGTTTTTTGAGTGCTGGAAGAATTTGTATGAGATCTTCAAGCTTGTCTTCTATCACATTCATATCAAGGAGCACTTTGCCTCTTGCTTCTATCACCGAAAGCAGCAGTGTTTTTAGCTGTTCAATGGCTCTTCGTTTTTCTGCATCTTTCCAGCACTCCTTGTTGGCTAAGAGTTTGCTGTTGGATTCCATGATTACATCTATGATTTTAAGCCCATTCCTTCGCAAGGTTGAACCAGTCTCTGTAACATCGATTATTATGTCCATAATTTCCGGCACCTTGGCTTCTGTGGCTCCATAAGAAAAGTAGGTTTTAACAGGTATGCCAAGTTTGTCAAAGTATGCCCTGGTGATATTTGGGTACTCGGTTGCTACCCTGCTGTACGGTTTGATGTCACCTGCAGAGTTGATGTGTTTTTCGATAGGTGTTGCAACTACAATTTTTACTTTTCCACTTCCCCTTTTACTGTATGGAAGGTCTGCTACTTCTACCACATCCGAGTTTGATTCAACAACCCAGTCTCTGCCGGAAATGCCAATATCAAAGTAACCTTCCTCGATGTATTTGGGTATTTCTTGTGGACGAAGTATCTTAATTTTATCAACTCTAGGATCGTCTATCGTTGGGTTGTAATCTCTTGCAGTTTTCTTAATTTCAAGGTCTGCTTGTTTGAATAACATGAGTGTTTGTTCTTCAAGACTTCCTTTTGGCAGTACAAGGTTCAGCATGATTCTTCATCACCAATTTACTATGTAGGAAAGTATAAACTTTACCATTGAGTAATGAGGTAATTATGAGTAAATATGAGTAGAAAAGCTGCAACATTCTGTTACAGAGAGTCTCTGTACACGTTACAATTGAATAATAAGGTAACTATGAGGTAATTATGAGTAGAAAAGAATTCAGAAAACTGCTATCGGCAGATAAAGCAAGAGAAATAATAACAACACTAACACTAAAGACCAGAGCCACCATAATCCCTATCGAGCAGGCTTGTGGACGCACATTGTCAGAAAACATCACAACCGGTGTTGATGTACCGCCTTTTGATCGATCAAGCATGGATGGCTATGCAGTGCAGGCGATCGATACTTATCGTGCACGAGAGGATAGGGCAGTATCACTCCAGCTAATCGACAGCATCCATCCCGGGAAGATGCCCAAAACTGAAATCGTAAGCGGGCAAACAATTGAAGTAGCAACAGGTGCACTTCTGCCAAAAGGCGCTGATGCTGTGGTGATGGTAGAAAATACAGAACAAAGTAACAATATTACAGAAACAAGCAGCGATACGATTCTGATCAAAAAACCAGTCTCTATTAACGAAAATACGATGCATGCGGGTGCAGACATGATGATAGGAGAACGGGTACTAAAAGCTAACACTATACTCACGCCCCGCGAAATTGGTGTGCTTGCAGCCATCGGACAAAAAAGAGTTTCGGTGAAAACATTAAGAGTGGGCATAATTTCCACTGGAAATGAACTAACACCACCAGGTGAAACACTACCAGTGGCTCACATCTATGATACCAACACTTACGCCCTTGCAGCAGCCATTAATGAGTGCGGGGCTGTACATAAAATCTATGGCATCGTACCAGACAATAGACAGGCAATGACAAAAATCCTCCAGCAGGCAATAGACGAGTGTGATCTTGTGCTTACATCAGGCAGTACCTCAGCCGGAAGTAGCGACATCATGTACCGGATAATTGCAGAATGCGGCACACTACTCTTGCATGGCATAAACATAAAACCCGGGAAACCCGCAATATTTGGCATCATCGATAACACACCTGTAATCGGACTTCCTGGCTACCCGACATCAGCCCTTACCATCTTTAACGAGTTTATAGCTCCAAAAATTCGCACCATTCTTTCCCACCAGCATAAAAAATACACAAAGGATTCAACGCTTGCAGTAGACATACACACCAGTGGAAAAGAACAGTTACTCCATGTAAGTGTCACCAGAGACCATGCGTACCCTGCTGACAAAGGATCAGGTGCTATCACAACTCTTGCTTATGCAGATGGTTTTATCCACGTACCCTCCACAACCGAGATTATCGAGGCAGGAACACCAGTAGAAGTAACACTATTTGGAGAAATCAACACACCTGAAATATTATTCATCGGAAGCCACTGCCTTGGTGTAGACATCGTAGAGGATCTGATACCTTACACGATGCGAATTATCAACACTGGTTCTACAGGAGGCGTTATGGCTATAAAACACAACCACGCTGACATTGCAGGCATCCACCTGCTTGATGAAAACGGGAACTACAATATATCATATCTTGAGAAATATAATATCAAAAATGCAGCACTGATCAAGGGCTACCTGCGCGAACAGGGAATCATTGCACGGGATAAAAACACTACTGTAGTCGAAGACCTCATCGGTAAAACGATAATAAACCGAAACACTGGCTCAGGTACTCGTATCCTTACAGACTTATTGATCAAACGAATAGCAGAGAAAAGGCACACCAGCTTTAAAGAACTTACCAGCAGGATGCCTGGGTACTACAGCGAGGCTAAAACTCACAGTGCAGTAGCTTCAGCAGTAAAACTTGGAAAAGCAGATGCAGGTATCGGCATAAAACCAGTAGCAACTCTGAACAAGCTTTACTTCAGCAAGATAGCAGATGAAGAATATGACCTTCTTGTGACAAAACAATTCCTAAAAACACCACAGGCACAGGCAATAATAGAAACCCTGAAATCAAAAAAATTCAAAGAACAACTGCCAGACGGCATAAGCACCTATAAAAGAAGTGGAGAAGTGATAGAATTATAGAAGATGTATGATGATTGTACACCATCATTTCATTGGCTTCTTTCCCACCTCTTTTAGCTTTTGATTCAGAGCTGTTCTCTTCTTTCTTACAACATTAGGAAGCCAAAAAGCTAATTTGACGGCTTCTTAAGTAACTGGCAGGTTTTGCAGATGTCGCTCCTTCCCGAAGGCTCACCACACTCCGTACATTTTTTTACTGGTGTTATTGTGTGTGTTTGCTTAAGGCTCTCTATTATTTTTTCAAATCCTTTGAGTAAGGCATATTTTGTCCCAGAGTGGGCTGTTTCATAGTCATTTAACAAACTACGCACATCGTTTCGTAGGGCATCTGGTGCGTATGGGCATCTGTCGGCATCAAGAGGCAAGTCGTGCAGGTAGGTGTAGAGAGCGATTTCTTTTTCTGGTATGCTTCTAAGTGGTTTTATTCGCGGTACTAGTCCAGTCTGTCGGCTATTTGGTATCATTCGCATCATCCGGTCAATATCCGCACGCAGGTAGTTCATCAGTATGGTCTGTGTTTCATCGTCAAGGTTGTGTCCCAACCCGAGTTTTGTCGCACAGTTATCTCTTGCCGTCTTGTTTAAGAGGTTTTTTCGAAGTACTCCGCAAACAGAACATGCTTTTCCATCTGTTAGCAGATCATCAAGAGAATCACCAAACGCATCCTCAAAGCTTTTAATGACATGTGGCACCTCAAGTTTTTTTGTGAGAGCTCGTGCTCGTTTTAATGTCTTGTCGCGATATCCATGTATACCTTCATCGATGCTGATAGCTACAAGGTGGATATCTTGTCGGTTGTTGAATAACCTGTGTAATATGCATAACAGTGCACTGCTGTCTTTGCCGCCAGATAGTGCTATTGCTATGGTATCTCCTTTTTCAACCATTCTGTACTTTCGTATGTCTCGTTTGATTTTGCGTTCTACATCCTCTATAAAATGGTCTTTGCAGAGATGCGCACTTGAGTACTTCTGGAATATTACTGCTTCACGATTGCATTTATCGCATTTCATACGCTGTCATCTCTTAATGGTACCTTGATTGCTAACGCACTCGATTACTTCGTAATCGAGAATTATTTCTGCAAAGCGTAGCTTTGCAGTCGAGGATTACTTTTCTGCACACGAAGTGTACAGTTACGATTGTTTATATAAACGATGTTTTAAGTATCATTAATGCTATTGCTATTTTACAATAGTGCGATCAACACTGGAGATTTTTATATGAAGGATCTAACCGAAGTTCGAACATTAAAAGAAGGGCGTTACGTACTTGTTGATGATGAACCTTGTGTCATCAAGAGTCTATCTCATTCTAAAACAGGAAAACACGGTTCTGCGAAGGCTCGTATTGATGCAATTGGTATTTTTGACCGTCAAAAACGTTCCATCGTTGCACCAGTCACAACAAAGATTTACGTGCCTATTGTTGAGCGCAAAAGCGGACAGGTATTATCTATTAGCAATAATGTAGCCCAGATTATGGATCTTGAAGATTTCTCTAATTTTGATATGACAATCCCGGATGAGTTGAAAGAGAAAATCAAAGAGGGCGAGGAAATCGTCTATATCACATCCATGGGAAAAATCAAGTTTGACGTAAGAACATAACTCTAATCCCTAAGCATGCTTTTTGCAGATGCAGAGTCCAGTTATGAAGATGCTGATTATGTGATTTTCGGAGCCCCTTTTGATAAAACCTCTTCGTTCCGGTGTGGAAGTGCTAAAGCACCAGGGGCTATAAGAAATGAGTCCTATAATTTTGAAACCTACAACCCGCACACTGGTATTGATCTTGCAGACCTGAAAATTCACGATGCACTGGATATAAACACTGGGGACACTGTTCACAGTGCCCTGTCTTTTGTGGGATCTGTTGTTACAAGATGTGCAGCCGATGGCAAGATTCCGATCATGCTTGGAGGCGAGCATTCTCTTACCCTTCCTGCAGCCAGACAATGCAAACCCAGTGGAATTATCATCATCGATGCTCATTTTGACTTACGAAGTGAATATGAAGGTGAAAAATACTCTCATGCCTGCATAACTCGCCGCTTATTTGAAGATGTGACAGATAATATTGTGCAGATCGGGATTAGAAGTGGTACAAAAGAGGAATATGCCTTTGCAGAACAGCACGGTTTTTGTTATTTGTCAGCAGATGATGTACTTGAAAAAGGTATTGACCACGTGATCAGGGAAGTTGAAAAATGCACCGGACATGAAAAAGTCTACATCTCACTTGACATGGATGCCATTGATCCAGCCTATGCACCAGGAACCGGGACACCTGAACCTTTTGGAATAACACCAAGAGATGTCAGAGAAATACTCTGGAGATTTGCAGGAGGCTGTATCGGCTTTGATATCGTAGAGATTGTTCCGGAAATTGATATTAATACCGCATCTCTTGGTGCAAAGCTTGTACGAGAGTTTATAGCTTCAAACGCACAGGAAACTAGCCGATAAAACGTTGTGGGAGGTTGCATCCTGCCTTTCGAAAGGGATAAATGGAAGTAAAACATGTAGGTTGTAATGATGCACGCAGATGTTGCAATTATTGGTGGAAGCGGTGTGTACGATGCGTCTATGCTGGATGTTGTGAAAGAAGTTGAAATTGACACCACTTTCGGTAAACCGTCAGACAATATCATTGTTGGAAATTTTGGTGAGATCGATGTAGCTTTCCTCCCGCGACATGGACGCGGGCATTTTATTTCCCCAAGCAATCTAAATTCAAGAGCAAACATCCTCGCGTTAAAAAAGCTTGGGGTACAACGTATTATCGCTGCCTCAGCAGTTGGAAGTTTAAAACTTGAAAAAAAGCCTCTCGATATTGTAATTCCTGATCAGATATTTGATCGCACTAATCGAAAAAATACGTTTTTTGAAGAGGGAATCGTTGTGCATACAGGGTTTGCAGATCCGTTCTGTTATGATCTTTCAGCATTAATCGAAAAAATTGGTGAAGACATGGGCTACCGGGTGCACCGGGGCGGAACATACCTGTGTATCGAGGGACCACAGTTTTCAACACGTGCTGAGTCAAGGATATATCAATCTCTTGGTTTTGATATTATTGGCATGACTGCACTTCCTGAGGCAAAACTTGCGAGGGAGGCGGAAATCTGCTATGCCATGATTGCCACTGTGACCGATTATGATGTGTGGCATGAAACAGATGTGGATATTGAAATGGTACTTAAGAATATCGCGAAGAATGAGGCTTCTGTGCGAACCATCATTAAGAAAACACTTGAAAACATCAACACACTTAAAGAAGACTGTACATGCAGACACTCTCTTTCCGGCACCATTATCACTGATCCAGCGATGATACCAACAAGTGTGAAAGAGAAACTAAAAGACCTGATTGGAAAATACGTAAGATAAGAATATGCAGGATACTGAGATACTATCATGGGACAACACGAAATCACTCAATGATATCACTCTTGTTGAGATGGGCAACAACGATGTTATAGTATCAGGTAGCATTGGTAAAATTGGCTTGTGGTTTGGCAGACAGGCAACATTTGATGATGTGTCCACTGTTATTCAAAGCGTTGCCA
>CAJHIS010000017.1 GCA_905067555.1 Candidatus Argoarchaeum ethanivorans | reverse complement strand
GTCGTGGAGGTGGCCACCTTATCGTATATTCTTGTATCGTGCAACATACTCTTCGTGCATATCCAACATGAACACTTTGAAACTTACCTCATTCTTATCCTCTTTTAACTCCCCTACAGTCGATTGCGTATAACATCGGGGATATACGAAGTTTTTCTGTAGCGTAGCGAAAGAAAAATTTAGGTGAGGGACGAGCCGGGCCCCGAACCGGATATCCCTTGTTATACGATGGTGGGGAGCTTGCGACGAAAGCGTAGCGTCCCCAAGGATTTCTGAAAGAAATCCGCAGCGTATAACGCAGGAGTCCGCCGATACATCTATATATTTTTAGGACAGAATTGATTTAAGTAACAATTTTTACAATCAGGGTTATTTGGTCTGCACCATTCTCTACCAATTTCCCACGCAGAAAAATCAAAAATTCCTGGATATTCTGGGTGCAATTCTCTCGCACAATAAATTAATTCATCATTGCTTGCGTCTTTTGATATGAAGCCCAACCTAGCAAAAACTCTTTTAACGTGAACATCTGGCGAAATATCAATACAAATTCTATCTTGCATAGGGATTTTAAATTCTCTGGCTAAAATGTTGGCTGCCATTGTAGATTTTTTTACTCCGACTCCCTTAAATTCAAGAAATCTGCAAACAACAGTAGCACTTTTTGGATTATCTTTCCAAATGTTTGAAGCATTATTATTATATTTTGTATGAATAAGTTGAATAGCGGAGTGAAAATTTTCAGCCATTGTATCATTAAATCTGTGCAAACTTTTTTTCTTAAAAATTTCTTTCAGAGAATTTAAATCCAGTTTGAGTAATTTATCAAAATCAAAGCCACCCAATTCTTGAGAAATATAAAAAGGGATTAACCAAGCTCTTTCGGCTTTGATTTGCCCATCCATAACGCAAGCAAGAACATAAGCATGTGGAAATTGGTTTATATCATTAAGCAAAGTATCTGCTTCTTCATTTCCAGTAAATTTTACTTTTTCATATGGCAGACCAAATAATTTATTTCCTTTTTTAATTAATGTTTCAACAATTTTGTCCCGACTCATAATGTTTGATTAAATAGTATTTTATATAAATGTTTGGAAAGACGGACTCCAGATAATATGTTGTATAACATCGTATATTCTAACTTGGTTCGTATATCCTCACGATTTGGTGATATATCCGAACAGAGTTCGCATATACATCCTTCTGGTCGAATATCTTCAATCATCATCCTCTCCTCCTTTTATCTGTAAGCTATCCAGTGGACTTTTAATTCTACCTATATCCTTGATTACTCATTTAGTCTTATATCAAAGGTCTGGATCAAAACTTATATCTCTTGATGCTGTATGTACTGGTTTGATGAGTGAATGTAGCGAATGCAAAGGCACTGGTTTTATTGTTGAGGGTGAAACGGTGTGCCCGGTTTGTCATGGCAGTGGTAAGGTTAAAAGTGTGGACCTTACCAGTTTGAATGAGGAAGATCTCCCCAGCCTTCTCTCTGGAGACCTGAATTGTAAAAAGTGTGGCGGCACTGGCAAGATACCTGTTAAGAAGAGGTGTGAAAAATGCAATGGAAGCGGTGTGATTGTACATAAGCTGCATAATACATGCGATCTTGCAGATGTTGAAACTGGTGAATTGTATGAAGGCGTGGTCGGGGACGTGGTTGCTTTTGGAGCTTTTGTTTATCTGAATAGTAGTATTAAAGGACTTGCACATTCCAGCAAATTGAAGCGCGAACCTTCGCGTGCTGAGAAGATGATTGTCGAGGTTCGAAGTATCCAGGCAAATGGTAATATTGAGCTTGCACCGGTTTCTGTTTCCAACTATTTTATAGTAGAGGTTAAAAAAAATCTGCCACGTCGGCTGAGCAGCGAATTGATAGATTTTGTTGGAAAACAAATTCTCATCTCTGGCGAAGTGATACAGGTAAAACAAACCGGTGGACCAACAATCTTCACAATCGGTGACGAGGGCGGGATTGTTCACTGTGCTGCTTTCGAGAAAGCTGGTGAGCGTGCATATCCTGAAATTGATAGCGGGATGATCGTTGCAGTCATGGGTGAAGCAAACCTTCGAAATAGTGAGATTCAAATCGAAGTACAGGATATAAGCCCTCTTTCTTCCAGTGAGGCAGTGGAAATTAAAAAACAGATCGATTGCGCCATACGAAAAAGAGCAAAACCTTCAGGCACAAAATTCCTGATTCAAAGCCAGATTCTTGAAAAACTACATCCTGAAATGGTAAAAGTGGCAGAAGAGATCAGGTACGCTGTCTTAACCTCAAGGCGGATCATCCTGAGACACCATGCCGATGCTGATGGCATAACAGCTGCTATCGCAATCGAACGTGCAATACTCCCACTTATACGCGAAGTGGGAGGCATGGATGCAGAGTATCGCTTCTTTAAACGTGCACCTTCAAAGGCACCATTCTACGAACTCGAAGATATTACAAAAGACCTGACATTTGCACTCGAAGATAAAGTACGTTTTGGCCAGAAACTGCCTCTTATTGTTTTGATGGACAACGGTTCAACAGAAGAGGATGTTCCAGCCATGCTTCAGGCAAAGGTGTACGGACTTGACATAATCGTTGTAGACCATCACCATCCCGATAAAATCGTTGACCAGTACCTGCTTAGTCATGTGAATCCCGCACACGCGGGAGGAGACTTTGGGGTTACCGCAGGCATGCTTGGATTTGAAATAGCACGCATGATACGAACAGAAGTAACCGATGAAATTAAGCACTTTCCAGCAGTTTCAGCCATAGGCGACCGCTCTCAGGCGCCAGAGGCTGAAGCATACATCAAGCTTGCATCAGACAAATACACACGTGAAGAACTTACAAATATTGCGCTCGCAATCGATTATGAAGCCTACTGGCAGCGCTTCAACGATGGCAGAGGTATAATGAACGACATACTGAACCTTGGAAACGTCACTACTCACAGAAAAATCGTGGAACTGCTGTGCAAACAGGCAAACTCTGCCATCGCCGAACAACTTGAAACGTGCATGCAAAACGTAAAATCCACACAACTTCCAAACAGTGCAATATTAAACGTGATCGATGTAGAAAACTATGCACACAAATTTACTTTCCCTCCACCAGGTAAAACCAGTGGAGAGATACATGATCGGTTATGCAGGAAGTACGATGGAAAACCAGTTGTTACCATTGGATATGGGCCAGACTTTGCAGTAATACGAAGCAAAGGCGTCCTTCTTAACATACCACAAATGGTACGGGAATTGCGCGACGAAATGAAGGGAGCAGGCGTCAACGGGGGAGGGCATCTTGTTGTAGGAAGCGTGAAATTTGTTGGTGGAATGAGGCAAGAAGTGCTTCAGAAACTTGCAGAGAAGATAGGAAAAGCTGGGATAGAATAAGGATTTTGTTCACTGGAGCTTGCTATAAAATTTTCAAACCAGTGTTTCTTTTAGACTATCGAGATCGAACTCTGTATTTGCACAGCCATTTTTTGTTAAAAGAATCCCCCTGATTGGGAGTCCTTTCGATTCTACAAATTCTATTCCCAATTTTATTTCATCCGGGCATGCAATTCCAAGAACTGCATCACAATTCGTGTTTGCAATGATTTTAGGCATACATGAGCCCCCGGGTAAAATAAAAACTTTATAGCCTTTTTCTTCCCCAAGCACAGTCGCTTGATTTGCCAGGCAATCCGGCAAGCAGTGGTTGCAGAAATAAGAAGAAAATTCCGGGTCAAATTTAGCCTTACACCTTGAATCCATGTATTTTCGGCAGCAATGTGAAACCAACAATACTTTTTTTCTTGCTTTTTTAAAGTCTTCTTCATAAACCAAATTTTTAATTTGAATATCCGCAAGGTCTTCAACCACAGAAATCGCATCTTCCAGCCGAATTCCAAGAATTTTATCCACATTGAATTTTTTAACAATGTTCTTTGAGATGTTCTCCTGTTTCCCGTGAAATTTCTGTTTACTAACCTCTCGTACAATATTTTTGAAAAACTCTATAGGGAGTCTTGTTAAATCATAGATGAAATGATATGACATAATTTTATATTTGAATGCAATAGCAAAGTATAAACTTGAGTGATTTTATAAATTTAAGTTTATACTAATTTCAAGTTTTTTGTTATTTTATTAATTTTCTCTTCCGGTGCTGGACCAATGCCAAGTGCTGTGACAGTTCCTGCTGGTATCTCTGTGTATCCCGCATCTACAATAAGGGCTGCTGGGATATGCTCTTGTTTTGCAGTCTGTTGAAGTTCTATGAGGTCCTCTAAATCAGGCACTTGCAACACGATTTTTTTCTGTCCACCCCTTTTCCATTCACCTGCAGCATCAACTCCAGCAAGGTCACTTGCTGTCACTGCTGCATGTGCTACCTGCGTCGCGAGCTTGCCGCGGGAGAGCTTGAGGTCACAACGTACAATGATGCTTTGTTTATATTCACTCATTTTAGTCTTTTAGCATACCTTCTTCATCGAATTCAAGCTTGTTGGTGTTGGTATTCAGCCATTCTTCCCCGCATGTTTTTGCCTCACTCTCGTTAAAATCTTTGAGTATTATATCGTTTTCAGTGGTTCTTTTCACTGCTTCAACTGGTATGGCAAGCGTTCCTCTCTCTGATTTTACAATGATTACGCCATTACTTACTGCTATACTTTCCCCGATCTTCTCTGCTCCATGTTTTACATACTTGCAGGTATATTTTGATTGCAGGATTTTCTCATCCGACACACTTTTTTTATTTTTTTTAAAAAAATATAACATTGTTTTACTGCCCCTGAAATTATTATAATCTTTTCACTTGACTGATGTTTTTGTCTTTTATGTTACCATCAGTATTTATACCTGCTTAAACCTGGTTTCAACATCCCAATTCATCCACAGCTTTTGCGGGGGATTTCCTGACTCATCATTTAAATCGCCACTGTATCTGCCGCAGTATGCCCCGAAACGTCACAACTTCTCGTGCAGTCAATATTGTTCGTCCAAAGATGCGTTTGAGCATCAGCATAGTTTTATCATGCTTATGTCCTGGATACCCGGACTCATTCATTATTTTTCCAAAGTGTTCAATCAACAAATCAACCTCAAAACCCGATGCAACATCAACCTCTCCGCTCGTAACATTGCTTAGTTCATATAATACTACACAAACAGCATGGGACAGGTTCATGCTCTGGTAATCTCTGCTTGTTGGAATAGATGTGATAATATCACATTTTGCAAGTTCGTTATTGTCAAGACCCCTGTCCTCCCGTCCAAAAACAATTCCTATCTTACCAGGGATGGGAGATAGTAACTCTACAAGTTTTTTTGGGGAAACCGCTGGCGTTCTCACATGCTCCCCACAATTAGTACTAACGATACCAGTGCAGCCAACAACCACATCAAAACCAGAGATTGACTCACTAAAAGAAGAAACAATGCGTGCATGCTCAATAACATCCCATGCATGAACAGACAACATACGTGCAGCATCATCCGTCCTGCATGGATTCACCAGTATCAACTCCGGGAAATCAAAATTTTTCATCACTCGTGCAACAGAGCCAATATTACCTTCGAATTTTGGTTCGACAAGCACCACACCAATATTACAAGACATGTACAATACCATTCAAATAACTGCACACAACGCAAAGCAGAAAATAACCGATAATTCTTGATTCTCGATTGCGTTAGCAATCAAGTGCAGATTAATTGCTATTATCTGGGAAAATTCTGTCAGATAGCCGTTTTAGTTCTTCATGTATCCAACCTCTCATTATGATGCATGTCCCAAGAATGATTAGTATATTAATAGATAATATAATAATTTCACTAACGAGATTAAGTAAATGAAAATGATTGAGTACTTCATACGCAGCATCAGTAGCAATAGGCGCTGTCAAGAATACAATAGCAAGAGTCAGTGCACTAAGTACTCGTGTCATGTCATGTGTGTATTTCGCTAGATTATTTGTGTAAATTGATTCTATTGTTTCTGCCAGAGTAGTAATAGATTGAAAACTATTTGAAAAAACAGAAATGCATAATTCGAAGTCGTTTATATATCTTTTGAATAATCTTGTAAATGATACTGCATAAGTCATCTCTCCTTTAGCCCTACTAATTAAGTTTCTTGCCTCATCAAAGTCTTTGTAACTCTCTATGTCTGGTTTTATTACTTTATGATAATGTATGATTTTCTCATCATATTGGTCTAATAATCTCTCAACAGCCTCGTCTTCGTTAGCAGCAAGCACTGGTTTTAATAATATATCTTCATACTTTGTATGATGTGTGTGAGAATGGTAAACATCCCGGATTGATATATAAACCCGTTTAGCTACTTTTGGTTGTATTTTTTCCCCAATATGCACAGTTTTATGATCTAATTCTATTTCAACAAGTCCATCATCGTGAATTGTGCATTTCGCATGAGCTTTTATAGCTCCCTCGCTATCATACGCAAAAATATTATTTATTTTATATTTTTGAACACATACAATAATTTTAAACTTTTCATTGTTTTTATCTTCATAATCCCAATGACGATAACATTCAACTCTATTAGTTCCTAATATTTGATAAATCTCTATTTTTTCTTTGTTGGATGCAATTTCCCAGCTTTCTCTTGGCATTTTGCTAATACCGTATTCGAAGTGAACTTTTTTAGTTAATATTGGTATCCAACCCCAATATATCACTGCATCCATTCCCATTATATATTCCTTATATTTTTGTAATATTATTCATTAATAGCAGTTACAAATCATACCTCTAAGTACCCCACTCTTAAGAGAAAATATAGTTGAAAAATATTTGCAATAAATAATTAACTACCTATCCAGATGTATAATGCATGATTTTGTTATTTTAGCTGTTTCCACCATTTTATCCCAGTTAAACCCAAATTGAACAAAACCAATACCCGCATATCTATCTAAGACATCTTTATCTCCTTCAGATACTTCATAACCGTTCTCGAATTTTTTGAGAATTTCCTTTTCATTTTTAGTAAATATTGCCACAACTGCTCACCTTTTTTCTACATTTAAAACTAAATTAGCTTACATCAGCACACATATACATGTTATATGTTTTAGTATTTAACTTTTATTTTTCGTGGGGGCTATATCCTCTAATGCAATGGCATTACAGACTTTCCCGTTTAGATAGCTGGAGAATATCTTTGGGTTGTCACCTTTTGGATGGTATATGAGTGCAGTTTCGGTCTTGCAGTGCGCAACCATGCCAAGCAGGCCCCTTACATCCGTGTGATCACTAATCTGGATTGTGGGGTAGTAATAGTAGTTACTGCTGGTAAGTACGAATCTGTGCAGCATGTTGTTAGTAGTAGAGAGCTCATGAGGTGCAACAATGCATACATCAGCACCATCATTTATTCCAACGAGTTCTCCTGCATCTGGCAGCAATGACTGTGTTAATCGAAGACTTCTGGATGACATTCCAATGGCATCATCAAACCCGGAATTTCGGAGCAGACTTACTGCACGCTGTGCTTTTCCAAAGGCATAAGCGCCAAAGACAACATTACCGCGATCGGTCGCCTCGATAAGACTATTAACATCATCTTCAAAATAACAGGTTGAATCGTGTGGATTTCCATAGTTCGCCTCTGTTACAAGCACGTCACAGCACGGTAGTGATGAATAATCCTTCACATCTCCTGTAACCAGTATCCTCACACCGTTTTCGTTTTCCCAGTAGTAAGCAGTGGAACCTATGGTATGGCCTGTGTGAAACGTTGAAACTTCCGTACCGCCTGCGTAGAATTTCTCTCCCACCTCAAAAGATAAGCCATTAAATTCACGTTCATGCAGTATCTCAAGCGCTTCAGCCGTTTCTGTTGATGCTGCTGACAGGTTTGATTTCATGGCTGATTTGCCATAGTGATCCGAATGTGCATGGGTAATCAAATAACAATCAGGTTGCAGCATTTTTTTCGAAAAACACGTGGTGTCAACCGAGAAAAACCTCTCTTTTCCATCTGTATCATTGAAACCTAAAGATACATGTGGTTTTACCCCCCTGCCTGACGCCACTCTAATAGGTGTCACACCAAGTTCTTTAAACGCATCAGAAGCCATTAGTATATCCTGTAGTTGGTTGTATCTTCTTTAACGCACTTCCTGCGTATAAAACAGTTACTACCTGCCACTTCTCACCATTTTTTCTTTTTCCCTGATCTTTAGGTGTTACTGGGGCACGTTTAATATATATCTGGCAGCAATATACAGGAATAATATGAAACGGTTAACCCATGCTGCTTGCGGGATACTGCTTGCATCGATAATGACACGACTGACATTACAGGATATTTCGATCAGCATTCTCTGCTGGGCAGTAATATGGTCGGTTATCAGTGACGTTGATGTTCACATTCCAATGATGAAACATCGAGGAATTACGCATACACTCATCTTTGCACTGTTTTCCGGTGCCGTTGTGATTGCGTTTGGAAAGACTCCATCCACCCAGTTCTATGCGGCTCTTGCTGTGTTCTGCGTGATCCTGCATATATTGGTAGACTCTCTAACTCCAAGTGGAGTAGCACTGTGGGCGCCGTTTAGCACAAAGAAGGTAAGATTTCCAATCATTGGAGGAAAAATAAGATATGATGACTGGGCTGCAAATATAAGCATCCAGATTATCGCCGTTATAGCCGCAATAATAATTAGCGGTTGAGTTTTATGGCACTATCTAAAAAATCAGTGATTTGATAGGGATGTGTTGAGAAACAAGAAAACTCCCAGTAAACAATTTACCCAATTTGAAAATCATCAATCGCGAGATGACTTTTCTCACTGCAGAGAACTGGAAAGGTACCTGTTTTCCCTTATATTCACACCAATCTGCGTGAAGCAGGGAAAGACTCTGTTCCTTTTCATATCTACACCGTTTACGCTTTTTTTGTTTTCTAATACTTAGGTTTTGCCAATCCCAATTCCGAAAGATACTTGTGAATTTTATTTTGCGGGGTATTTTGGCCATATTTTATGCTTATGTGATGCCTCAGAAGTTTTGCTCCAAGAAACGATTCTACATGAGCTCGTTGTATAATTTTTTTCTGTTCATCGGTCAAACAGGTCTTGGGGCGTCGATTCATATTTAAAACTGGATATTTTCCTGTTTCTTTAAAATGTTTTACAAATTGCTGATCCGTCGTTGCGATACTTTTAGATCCCTAACCACGTTAGAGGTTGTTTCACCTTTTTTCAATACCCGGTTAATAGCTAATCGTATCTTCCGGTCACTCATTTTTGCCATGGATCTGGTGTGTTGGGTTCCATGTGCAAAATCCAGGCGAAATAATTTCGGGATACTACACTGCTGAAAGCCTCACACAACATTTTTATACAGTGTTCATCCAGTAATTAAATGGTGTTTGCTTGTGTTTCGTTTTCACAGGATGAATTATGATACTGGCATAAAACGCGAGTGGCTGGTTGCAAATGGTCTTGGCGGTTATGCCTCATCCACGGTCATCGCTTCAAATGCGCGAAAGTATCATGGCTTGCTCGTAGCAGCATTAAATCCCCCGGTTAGACGAACGGTGCTCTTTTCAAGCATCGATGAAACCCTGTGTATTGATAATGAGGTTTTTGAGTTTTCTGTGCATAAATATCCTGAAACCGTGCATCCGGAGGGTTTTAAGCATCTCAAATTTTTTGAGATGGATATGTTTCCATGTTTTGTGTATGAAGCATGCGGAATCACAATCAAAAAAACGGTGTTTATGGAACATGAAAAAAATGCTGTGTTTGTTGAATATGATATATTAAATCCTGAAAAAATTTGCGGTGAGATCATGCTTCGCCCACTGATAACACACAGGGATTTTCATTCTACCATGCGGCAGAAACAAGTTTCATTCGACTGTGATTTCATTAACGATGTGTGTTCTGTGACTGATGATGGAGAGCACATCCTATCTCTTGCAGGTGACACGACACGATTTGTAAAAAGTGGGAACTGGTATTATAATATGGAATATGATTGTGAGCGTCTTCGTGGTCTGGACTACCAGGAGGACATGTATTCTCCTGGGTATTTTATTGATTGTTTCAAAGAGAACAAGTCGCTGTGTATTGCAGCAGCATGCCAGTCCCATGGATATAATGAAACTGCCCTCTGTGATGTAGTTCTTAACTGGAAGCACGTGAAAGACGCTGAACTTGATCGCAGGCAGAAACTGGTTGAGCGTGCAGGTTACACAAACAGTTTTGTAAAGATGCTCGTTATTGCTGCAGATTCATTCATTGTATCACGCGATAGGTATAAAAGCATCATAGCAGGCTATCACTGGTTTTCTGACTGGGGACGCGATGCCATGATTTCTCTTCCAGGGCTTACCCTTGCAACACATCGCTTTGATGACGCACAAAACATACTCCTGCTTTTTGAAACTTACACCAGAGATGGACTAATTCCCAACAACTTCACTGAAATGGGGAAAAGCAAATACAATAGTGCTGATGCACCGCTCTGGTTCATTCATGCCTGTTATAAATATCTGGAGTGCACAGCGGATGCGGCGTTCGTGAAAAAACATCTCTGGCATACAATCCAATCGATTATATCGTATTATCGCAGTGGAACCGATCACGTCCATGCAGACACCGATGGCTTAATCGTATCAGGTGCACAGATGACATGGATGGATGCAAAGTTTGGTGACTGGATTGCAACACCGCGTGCTGGCAAAGCCTGCGAAATTAATGCTCTCTGGTACAATGCACTGAAGATCGCTGAACACATGGCAGACCTGTTTGATTGTGATCACACAGTGTATCGAGAACTATCATTGCTTGTTAAGAAGAGCTATGAAAAATTCTGGAATCAATCACTCCAGTGCTTGTTTGACGTATTAGCAGATCGTGTTGACGATTCAATACGTCCAAACCAGATTTTTGCAGTGGCACTTCCATTTCGTGTAGTCTCAAAGAAGCATGCTGAAAAAATTATAGAAACGGTTGAGCACCTGCTGCTCACCCCCTTCGGGCTTCGTTCACTCTCATCAAATAATCCCTGTTATAAGAAAAACTATTGTGGAGATGCAAGATCACGAGATGCTTCCTATCACCAGGGAACAGTATGGCCCTGGCTTCTTGGAGCATTTATCACTGCATACCTTAATATTCACGGACAAAATGAACAAAGTCTAAAATATGTAAGAAAGCTTCTCCTCCCACTTACACAGCATTTATCTACTGCTGGACTTGGCAGTATCAGCGAGGTGTTTGATGCTGATCAGCCGCATACACCGGGCGGATGCGTATCACAAGCATGGAACGTAGCTGAGATGCTGCGATTAGTGAATGAGTATCGGGGGGTGTTCGATCAAGACAGTTTGTAATCATAATTTATCTGTCAACTTCTGCCTGACAATTGACTTGTCTTCTTCATCGTCTGTCCATATACGCGACACCTTGACATAACCAATAGACTTAATACTGATTATAAAATAACTTAGTAAATACGGGCTTGTGGTCTAGCTGGTCATGACATCGCCTTCACACGGCGGAGATCCGGAGTTCGAATCTCCGCGAGCCCATAACACTATTTACTGGATGCAGGCGGGGTTGCAAAGAAATATTTTGACCGCTTGTCATTGCAGGTGAAAACGCTCAAAAACAGCTTTGAATGTCATAGTTCCATTGGATAATTTTTTAGGGGCATTCAGATCATCTTCCTGCTTTTAGTCTTCTTACTTCTGATGCAAAGAGACAAACAGGAGCTGATAAAAGTTTTTTGGTTTTATTTAGCTTGCGTGTAGTCCCAAAACCTTTGACTTTATATATCGTAAACGTTGTATACAATAATGTATGTTTGTTGCCAATCTCAATATATAAAATAAGGAGCACAATAATATATGGAAATACCTTTACTGGGTAACATTGTCATCCTGCTTGTTTTGTCTATCGTGGTGCTCTTCGCATGCAGTCACCTTCGAATACCGACAGTTGTGGGATTCTTTCTGACCGGGATGCTGGTTGGACCTTGTGGACTGGAACTAATAAAAGCAGGTCACGAAGTTGAAATTTTAGCTGAAATCGGGGTTATTTTGTTGCTTTTTACTATTGGAATTGAGTTCTCACTTGAAAGCCTGTTGAGAATAAAAAAATCAGTTTTGATGGGCGGATCACTCCAGGTGTGGCTGACCGTTTTAGCTGTTTTCGCCATAGCTATGAAACTTGGTCAATCGTTTGGCGAATCAATTTTTTTGGGATTTCTTATATCGCTCAGCAGCACCGCAATTGTACTCAAAGTCATCCAGGAAAGGGCTGAGGTTGTCAGTCTGCACGGAAGTACAACCCTCGGCGTCTTGATTTACCAGGATATCATCATTGTTCCAATGATGCTGTTTACACCTCTACTGGTCGGAGCGACAGCTAATTTAGGAGAACTCCCGCTCACTCTTGTGATAAAAGTCATCGGAATTATCGTTTTTGTATTTGTTAGTGCTAAATGGATCGTTCCGCATGGACTGCATCAGATTATAAGAACGCGCAACCGTGAACTTTTTTTACTGTTTGTTGTCGTGACATGTCTTGGCTTTGCATGGCTATTCTCCAGTGTAGGGTTATCGCTCGCTCTTGGTGCGTTTCTGGCAGGTTTGGTTATATCCGAATCTGAATACGCTCACCAGGCACTTGGCAATATTTTACCTTTTCACGATATCGCTATGAGCTTCTTTTTCATAAGCATTGGAATGCTTCTAGATGTCGGTTTTCTATTCCAGCACCTTGGAATCATTGTTTTGATTGCTTTAGGCGTCATAGCATTAAAAACTACCATTGCTGGCTTTGCAACAATTTTATTGGGGTTTCCAATCCGCACCGCGGTTTTAGTTGGTCTTGCACTCAGCCAGATCGGTGAATTTTCTTTCGTTCTCTCCAAAACTGGTGTTGAATATGGTTTACTTACTGGAAGTAATTATCAACTGTTTCTGGCTGTCTCTGTTTTGACCATGGCAGCAACGTCATTCACTATAGCTTTTGCGCCTCGTGCCGCAGACATTGCCTTGCGCCTGCCAATTCCAGAAAGACTGAAAACTGGCTTGTCTTCGGTGCAAGAGATGAAGCGTTCATGCAAAAAAAATCATCTTATAATCATTGGATTTGGATTTAATGGAAGAAATTTAGCACGAGCTGCAAAAGCAGGAGGTATTCCCTACGTCATTATTGAAATGAATCCTGAAACGGTAAGGGAAGAAAAAGCAAAAGGTAAACCTATTTATTATGGCGATGCAGCCTTAGCAGCTTTACAGCATACAGAACTCAAAGAAACAGGTGAACCTATTTATTATGGCGATGCAACACACGAAGAGGTACTCAAGCATGCAGACATCAATGGTGCGAGAGTTGTAGTGATAGCCATCTCTGACCTCGCAGCAACCCGTAGAATTGTGAGTCTTGTTCGGAAACTCAACCCCGTTGTTTGTATTTTAGTACGAACCCGCTATCTCCGAGATATAAAATCACTGCATGAGATAGGAGCGAATGTAGTTATTCCAGGGGAGTTTGAGACATCTGTGGAGATTCTCACACGAGTTTTGAGGAGATTTCTTGTGCCTGAAAGTGATATTGAAAAATATGTTGCTGAAATAAGATCGGGCGACTACGAAATACTTCAAAACTTTCGGAGAGAGTCGGCATCTCTTTTGGATTTGAAACATCATTTCTATGATCTAAAGGTAGTGACGTTTCGGGTGGGCGAGAAATCGGGCATAGTTGGTAAGACTTTGTCCCAGATTGACCTAAGGAAAGAATATGATGTTACCCTGCTGACAATCCACAGGGGCTCACAAATATTATCCAATCCATCCGGAGACATGCAACTTTGCGCTAACGACGTACTTGTTGTCTTTGGGTCGCCAGATAAAATTGCCATGGTTGAGGAGTTGGTCCATAATCCAAAGGATATGTAGCATAAGTTTGACAGATTTTACTCTTTTTGAAAGATGGCGTCCCTCTTTTAGCTTAAAAGTTCCTGTGTTTTGTCTGGAAAATCCAATCCCTCAATACCAAAAATATCAAGGACTTCACCACGATTAATCCACTCACCCAGCTCTCCTAATACTAAAATTCTCAGTAAGATAATAGCTCACAAGAGCCATTATCAACGAATTTAAATCCCTGCCCTTCTTCTTATATTTACCAAAGATAGCATGAAACCCGGGTTTTCATACTGCCCACAAACAGCAAAGATCATCCCAACCGGAAAACAAATATTATCATTTGGAGTGATACCAAACGTCCCCAGTCTCGTTTGACTAAACATAAATCAAACTCAACTGAGGACACCCCTGATAAACCACAACTGTCAAAGTTAGGCTCTATATAGATGCGCTAACGTGTCAGGGCACTACCTGATTATGATTAGATTAAGTGTTTAAGGTGCACTGCTGCAATTCTATTTTGAATATTTAAAATTTTGAAGATGGCTTAGTAGAAAGATGTTTGAATTCACTTTTTATCCACCCTCTGAATTTGTAGATTGCAATTAGTAAAATTGATAGATAAAACAATACAACGATAATGTGTGTTGTAAAAGTTAGATATTCTATATCGAGAGTGTCTTTTAAAGAGTTGAATGTAGCATCGATAGCTATAGGTGCTGTGAAAACCAGAATTCCAAGAGTAAGACCCGTAATTATACGAGTTAGTCGATTAGTATAAGCCGAGTCTATGTCACTTGCTAAAACATTTATTGATTCGAAAGCATTAGAGAAAACAGAAGAATATGATTGATGTTCTTCAATGTCTCCTCTAAATAATTTTACAAAAGCAGATGCGTAGATCATTTCCCCTTTAGCCTTGACAACTAAGTCCCTCGAAGTATCAAACTCCCTCTCATCATTTATATATTTCCGTATTACCGTATGGTAAGTTATTATTTTTTCTTGATATTGATTTATTATTTTTTTAATAGCATCAGTTTTGTCTTTTGCATGTTCTGGTAGTAGTAGTATCTCTTCTTGTGGTTCATGGTGTGTATGGTGGTGGTATACATCCCTGATTATTATGTATACTTGTTTAATATAATTTCATGTTCCTTCCAAGCACATTCTTCTTCAGGATACTCCAATTTGAGCACAACAAGTCCATTATTGTCAATATCACAACTTGCATAGGATGCCGTATTGTCATCTCTAATATTGTTGTCTCTAAATATGAGAATGTGGTCTATCGCATTCGCATCATCAACAGAAATAATGGCTTTGAACTTGTTATCTTTAACATCTTCATGAGTCTCATGAATATAGTATCGTCCATTAGTTTTTGATAATATCTCATCCAACTTCTTCTGATTTTCCCCTTCCACCAACCTCTTCTCGTTTTCTAATTCCTTAATAAAATAATCAAAAAGAAGGTTCTTTGTTAATATCGGAATCCACCCATAATAACAATTATCATTGTTCATAGAATCACTAAAGCAAGAACAGAAAAGTAGCTGAAATATTTATCTATTTAGATGTTTGGTGTAGGTATTACATAACTTGGCAGTCCCGCACATTTGTCCCCAATCATAACCGCAATGAACAAAACCTACTCTTGCCCATCTATCAACAACTTCTTTATCACTTTCTGTCTTGACCGCCCCACCATTTTTAAATTTTTTTAAAACCTCTCTATCATGTTCTGTAAATATCATCCTTTTGTTCACCTCATGCTTATGTTATATAGTATTTGCTTATGTTATATAATATTTACGTCTTTCCATATTTATATTTTTTCATACTTCTTTAAATAATAAAAAAAGGTGGAATTAACCACCTATTCCTTTCATCCTCCGCCCTTCCGGTGTTACCATGTGGGGTGGAGAAGGCCATACAACGGTTGCTGTTATTCCATTTCTTCGCATATATTCCTGCACTGCCGCGCACGAAATGCCAAGTATTGCCGAAACTTCGAGTGCATACATAGTTCCAGCCTCAAGCTTCTCTATGTATTTATCTCTGTCTTCCGCATCTTCGAACTTCTTTACCTGTACATCAAGCTTCCTTTTGCATTCTTCCTGATCTTCCGCATAGATTTCTTCTACCATTTCAATCACTCTCCTGGTTCGATTCGTGTCTCTGAACCTACTGCAAGTTTCAGATCGTTTGCTCTGCACCATTTGCACTTTGCTGGCAGCCATTCTGATGTGGCACATCTCTTGCAGAGTTGTATCGGTGCCATTGCTTTTTCCGGATTAAGCGATGTGTGATTAACCAGTGCATTGATTGATGGTGCCTCTGGTGCTAGCATGCACGGCTGGTCTATGAATCTGAACAATGCTCCTGTTCTGGCAGTAATTGAACAGTATGGATACCCATACCACTGTGGATCGTTCAGTAATGTGTTGTTTCTAAGAGGCCATAGATCGATTGGAACACCCTTCACTTTTCCACCATATCCTTTTGGTGGATCCCTGATCATTCTCTCGCCTTTTGCAACAAAGTCCAGCCAGTCATTAATGTGCAGTTCTGCAACCATTGGTCTGTCGTATGGATGCGTTAGTACCCAGTTGCTGAATCGATGTTCCATCATGTCAACGAACATATTGGCTGTAAAGCCATCCCAGCTGAGTATCTCTGCCATTGCTGCACCCTGTGCACCAGTTATAATACCTGTGAGGTCAAATGGAGCCTTTGGTACACCCATTGCGTATCCTCGCCTTGTTGTTCTCACACCGACCTGTGTCACTGCATCAAGTATGTTCATGCACATATCATCCTTGCAGATATTGTAGTATGAATCACCAAGGTGATGCCCCATGTCTCCAACGTGTGTTGGAAGCATCGGTATATTGGCAATATGGACACCAGCATCATAAGCTTCTTTCACGATTGGAGTCATCCTCTTTTCGTAAAGCTCAAAGTATTTATGTCGATTGAATGATGTAAAACCAAACGTACCCATGATCTTCTTCATGAACATTGATGGCTGAGCCCATATCCATTCAAGGTATCTCTGTTCCTGCTCGATTGCGGTCTGGACGTTTCTGCATCTTTGTAGTGTTCTTGTAAATCGGTCGCCAAATACATAGATCGTGTTAAGTCCCCATGATTTTGCAGCCATGATTGCTTCTTTGTACTTTCGATCGATCGGTGTTCTGTCAAGTATCATCACATCTGCTGCAAAGTTACTGCCTGGTACTGCTGCAAAGTCTTTTGATGAAACAATTCCATAGAATCCGGTGTGCAGTCTCATTGCTTCGATTCCGATCAGGTCTTCGGATTCCCTGATTGTTCTGCAGAACTCATCAATTGCATCCTTGAAATCTCTATCGAGCTTGTAGCACATATCAAGTACAATCGGTGTCTGCATCCATTCGAGGAATGCTGTATCGAGTGGGTTTACCGTCTTGCAGAGAGAATCAATAATCTCATAATGATTCAGATATGATTCTCTCCAGAGGTTCATAGTCTCCTTGGATTGATCCGGGTGAACTGTCACCTCTTTGATACGCTGATAGAATGGCTCACAATGTTTCCATAGGAATGGTTCATATCTATGCTCTCTTACAATATCAACGCAAGTCTCCTGTGCAGCAAGTCCCTCATTCATCGTTTTTTCAACGACGTCTGCATACTGGCATTCGCCATATTCATGAATTTCTGGCATTTATATCACACTCCTAATGTTTTTCTCATTTCATCCAGATCCAGGTACTTTGTTAACCATGGTTCCGGAACACCGTCTTTGCCCCATCCGCGCTCTTCATAGAACATCTTCTTTGCTTTCTTTAATCTACTGAGCGTTCCTTTACTTCCTCCATAAGGAGTTTGCTCTGTTGTGAATCTCTTTGGTATGGAATCATCATCAGCAGTGAATCCACTTGCTGTATTCCACAGTCTTTCACCATTGAAAATTCTTTCCTCAGATGTGATTAACTCACTTGTTGACATATCCATTCCAGTTGCAGTCGAGAGTAAACTAGCAGTATCCTCAACCCCGACAGGTGTCAGTGCAAGGAACAAACACAACACAGCAGAATCATAGAATACGGATTCATGCTGCATACCGATCGTGAATGTGATCTTGTCTTTATTCAAAATCGTTCTCTCAAGAAGTTCCTTTGGTGTTATCTGTGTTCCGAGTGTGTTGCATCCGACCATGTATGATTTCATGTGGTCAGCGCCTCGTGGAGAAGTTGCATAACCGAGGTCTACACCTGCCATTGTTCTGGGATCGTATGCTGGCAATTCATTTCCTTTAACGTGCATTGCATAGTCTGCTGTTTCCGGGTACTTTTCTGCACATCGCTTGACACCCATCTGAAGCTCTGCGCCAACACCAACGCCTTTTCCCATTTCTTCTACTACTCGAAGGATTCCTTCTTTGTCGCCCCATGTTATTCCAAAGTCGTGTGCTCCTTTCACGGTTGATTCCATGGCATATCCAAGGATGTTTCCAGCCGATATCCCATCTATTCCATATCTACCGCATAGTTCTCCTGCCTTTGTAACAATGTATGGGTCAAGGTTGCCAACGTTAGTTCCAAAGCCCCATGTCAGCTCGTATTCTGCCTGTGGTAAAAATTTCCCATTTATATATAACTGTCGATGACAGCCTATTGGACACCCGTAACATGGTGCTCTATCAAATAGGTGATTATTCCAGAACGTCTCTCCACTGATTTTATTACAGTCTTCGTAGGAGAGGTTTCCAGTCTCTGAGAAGTTTTTCACTCCCAGTGTTCCATGCATATTCTCAACATGCATTAAGACAATAGTCCCTCTTGTATGTAGATATTCACCGGTTGTTGGTTTCTCTTTTATTAAAGCAGCAACCTTGCGATTTACCTCTTTAAACTCTTCCGGCTTAGCGATTCCTATCTTTTGCTTTCCATTTACTACAACTGCTTTTAAGTTCTTTGAACCCCAAACAGCACCTGCACCGGTTCTCCCGGCAAAGCTGTCTTTATTGTGAGCTATGTTTGCTATTGGTGCACACATCTCACCAGCAGGACCAATACATGCAACACATGCTCTCTTTCCATGCTTTTCAAGGAGAATATCATTTGTCTCATAAGTTATTTTTCCCCATAGATCACTTGCGTCATGTATTTCCTGTGTCTCATCTGTGATGTACAAATAACAAGGATTCTCTGCTTTACCATCAATAATGATTGCATCATATCCTGCTCGTTTTGTAAGCATCCCAAATCGTGAGCCTGCGATACAGGCTGATGTTGTTCCACTGAGAGGCGATATGAAAGCAACTGCAAACCTTCCTGATGTAGGTACTGGTGTTCCTGTCAGTGGTCCTGTCATTATGACATATCGATTCTCTGGTGTGAGAGCAAATTTTCTCGCTTCGTCTGGTGTGCTATATGGTGGCTTTCCTATGTGGTCCCAGATAAGTTTCTCTCCGAGTCCTCGACCGCCAATATATTGTTTCCAGAGTTTTTCTTCAATTCCTTTCCCTTCTGTGATCTTACCCTTGGTAAGATCTACATGAAGAGTCTTTCCCATTATAGAACTCATTTTTTTCGTCTTTCCCATTATAGAACTCATTTTTTTCCTCCGTAATTTAATTTTTTATTCTTTACTAAAGTTACACATTCTATCTAAAGTT
Source organism: Candidatus Argoarchaeum ethanivorans (assembly GCA_905067555.1). Lineage (GTDB taxonomy): Archaea > Halobacteriota > Methanosarcinia > Methanosarcinales > EX4572-44 > Argoarchaeum > Argoarchaeum ethanivorans_C. The sequence goes on along the minus strand of CAJHIS010000017.1, from coordinate 5,640 downwards.
ACACATCCTATTTTACAATTATTTTACAAAGTGCGGTATCAATTGTGTGCCAATAAGTTCGATTGATTTAACCTTATCAGGTCCAAGGGGTGAGCCTGGTATCACTTGCGTGACTCCTGCTTTGATTAATTTATCGATTTTTTCTATGCACTCGTTTGGTGTACCACAAATAGAGAAGGAATCAAGCATTTCCGGTGTTACAGCTTTAACAGCTGCTCCAAAACTTTCCTTGAATCCATCTCTAACCTTGTTAACATCCTCGATTGGTATGCCGTGTTTTTCAAACACTACATCTGGTGATCCTGCTACAATGAATGCTGTCACTGGTTTTGCTGTTTTTTCTGCATCAGCCATCGTGTCTGCTATTGAAAAGCTTGTATAAGCTGCTACATCAAAGTCATCAAAGTTTTTGTTAGCTTTGTCAGTCCCTTCTTTTAAGAGCTTGACTGCGCTTTCAAAATCTCTTGGGTGAGAACCGTTTACAAGTGCACCTTCAGCAAGTTCACCTGCAAGTTTGAGCATGTTTGTTCCCTGTGCACCAATGTATACTGGTATGTTTGCTCCTTTGGAGAAGTTCAGCTTGGCTGATTTGATTTTACACACTTTTCCGTCATAGCTGATTTTTTTGCCAGTTAGTAGTTCCCTGAATATCTCTACGGTTTCCTTCACTGTCGTGAGAGGTTTTTTCCATTCGATTCCGAGACCGTCAAAAGTTACCCTGTCACCCGGGCCAATGCCAAATATAGCACGTCCATTTGATACTTCGTTTACTGTAGCTATAGCTGATGTAAGCTGTGCCGGGGTTCGTGTGTAGGGGTTAGTCACACCAGGTCCGAGTTTAATCTTGCTGGTGTTTGCTGCAATGTATGTTAGAAGAGCAAATGCATCTCTGTTGTTGTAGTGATCTGTAATCCAGGCGTAAGCAAGTCCATTATCTTCTGAGGTCTTAACAAGGTCTGCCAATTTCTCAGCAGGTTCGTTTGCTAAGAATTCTATTCCAAAACTTATTTCCAATCTTTTCCCTCCTTTTTTATTCTACATAGTTACCCATGCTTGCCCTTAGATATATAGTTTTATATTTTGTTCTGTTTCGTTCTTACGCGAGTTTTATTGGGTGGTCTTCTGGTTGTTCGATGCCGAAGTCCTTTACAGAGTCTGCTGCTATAATATCTGCCATTGCAACTGTTGGTGCAGCATACTTGGCATCCTCGATTGGCCCTATAAACAAAGAATTTGCACCCATCGTAACACCAATCGAGTTGGCAGATATGCCTGCAATGTGGCGTACAATCATGCTTGGGTATTTCTTCAACCATGCCCATGATGATGGAACATTGTGTGCACCAAGACCTGTGGGCAAGCCAAACTTGGCTTTAGCTACTGACAACAATCTAAATGATGCACCTGCACCATTTCCAACAGGCTGCACACCTGGATCGTACAATACCTTCTTAAAGCCGCATTCCTTTGCTATGGGAAGCAAACCTTTATCTACAAATCCGCCGCCATTTTCAAGCAGTGCAATGCGTGCATGTACTGATGGGTCCTGCATATTAAAACCAAGTATAACAGCTGCCTCAACTTCTGCTTCTTTAAGAGCTTTGATCTCTTCCTCTTCAATCATCATGTTAATCGCGTTGTACATCACACGATCTCCATATCCGACTTCTGTTGTGTGCTTGAGCCCTACATAGCGGGCTTTGATCTCTGCTGAGTCTATGATAAATGGTCGATCTGTGTGTTCTGCTACGAAGTCGAGGCATTTTGGCATGATTTCAGGGGTTACACCAACCGACTGGAATATGCATGGGTTGCCTGTTTCGTCACACACGCTCTCTACTTCATTCATCAATGCTTCTGCTTTTGCTGCATCAAAAGTGTTGTTTTTATCATCTACGATGTTATGTCCATCATAGAAGATTGTTGGAATGAGGACAGTAGGATTTTCTCCTATCTGACCACCAACTTTTACATTACCAATTTCGAGTATTTTTTGTTCTCTTGCATATTTATACATAATTCTTCTCCTCACAAACCTATTATAAAGATTATAAGTAGTGCTACAACTATTCCATACAGCACTCCAATCCATCTTCCAATCATGATTCCCCTCTGCTGGAATATTTCAGCAGAGGTGAATTCTACTCGTTCCTCGATTCTATCCATCTGGTTCATTATTTCTTCATATTCTGCCATACTTTTATCACCTCACAGAAGACCAAGCATCACCATTACAAAGGCAACCACAAATCCAAGAATAAAATATATTCGTGTGGAGAAAATGCCTGAGAATACTCGCTGGTCTCTTCCAATGATTAATTCACGCCGCTCAAGTTCATCAATCATGCGATTGTATTCCTTCAACTGCGGTGTTGCAAGCATAGGTATCATTTCACTGCGATCACTACTACTCATCCTAATAACCTCCTGATCCCAAAGATAACTATTGTTAAAACCAGTCCAAGAACAAAGCCCTGGTACAATCCTGCTAAAAGCCCGGCTGTTATTTTCTGTAGCTTGCCAAGGTCCTTGTATTCGGATTCTATCATACGCACCCGTGATTCAATCGATGCTACTTCTGCTGTGTGTGCAACAATGCCCACCACTTCTTCTTCTCCAACACCACCGAATTTAACGAGCATTGGGTCTTCTTCGTAGGGTTCCTGTTTTGGCAGAGCATCTATCGCTTTCTCTATCTGGCCCATGTCTTCCACGTTTATGAGGTCAACGACATCTACCATCTGGTCTCTGAATCGTTGAATGGCTTCCTTTGGAAGATTGGAAATATAAGGTATTGCACCCGGTGCACCGATGATATGTCCGTCATCTTCTGCACCATTCTTGTATAATGCAAGCCATGATGCACCTGTTATGTGACCGTGTACCTCTGAACCACATAGCACCAGGTATCTGATGTTAGAATTGGATACAAGGTTTGCGACTACTTTCTCTATTCCAATATTCTCAGTCTTAGCAGGGCCACACATAGCGGATTTCTTTGTAAGTCTCACATCATCAAGTTCACTTCCAAGAGTGATCATTGCTACCTGGCTGTTTGGGTCTCCAGTAAGATATGAACCTGCTACAGGGGGCCATTTTTCTACATATTTATCGTCTGTCATCTTCAAATCACCCCCTTAAGTCCAAGTGCAAGAAGTGCCGCTATCAGCATACCAAATATAAAACCATAGGCAAAATTACTTACTCTACCAAGATTTCGGTATATGCCTTCCCTGTTCGGATAGGTGATTAACGGTGTTGTCATTGGATCAAGCGATTCAAAAAGATCGTCTGCGATGTTTTCAAGCTTGTCAAGTCTGTCAGCCATAATGGCGAGATTGGCAGTGATGTTATACTCATCCATCTCACCTATTACGCCAAGTTCCGGATCAATTGCTACATTTTCATCAAGGTCTATTAATACATACATCACACATCACCTCAGTGGTCTACTCCTGCTGGATAGCCTGCCCATACGACTTCATACACCTCTTCTTTGACACGTTTCCACCATATACTAACAAAGATTACAAAGCCTATGATGCTTATAATCAACATCCCAAGTGCTGGAATAAATGGTGTGTTTGGAAGCAATATCCCAATAAATCCGAATAGTGCTGTTAGAAGTGCTGCTTCACACATTGCAAGCATCAGTGTTCTTGTCTGGTTCTCGCCTGCTCCAAGGTTTCCATTGTATGGATGCAGTACTGTAAGGGCTATACCTATGTACATAACCGGATAGATGTAATAAACTGTGGTACCAGCAATTCCTGTACCCCCTGCAAGAATTTCAAGAACTATAAGTGTGATAATTCCTGTTGATCCTGCAATGATTGCACTATTGAGCTCGATTCTCGGTATCTTCATCTTTATAATCTTATTGGCACAAAACCCTGCTGCATAACCGAGTAGGGTTGCAATCGCAATCTCCAGAAAAGGACTGTACACAGTTGTTTCAATAAACTGTGATGCAAATACAACGGTTGCACCACACGCTGTTCCCCAGTATCCTATAGACGATGTACCTGTGCCAAGTCCATACCTGCACAGGAACTCTACACATCCTGCTGCCGCTATAAAAGCGGGCCATATGAGGATGATGCTGATAAAGGAGAGGTTTGGATTGAGTGCTGCTATAAAGTAGCTGATAATTCCTGTTATAACTGCTAAAAGGTACAGTTTATAGTTTGGTATCTCTTTTTTTTCTGCCGGTGGTTCGCTTGGTTGTGTTGTCATTTTATATCACCACCACTGATGCATATACAAATACTGCTGTGATCACACTTACGATCAAACAGGATGCAAATGTCTTGTGCATTAGTTTCATTTTTTTGTCGGTCATTCCCTCTGATTTTCCTACAAGTACGTATGCCGGAATCACACAGTTGATCAGGAATACGCCTGCTCCGACCATGCCTGCAATAGTTACTGCTGTGGTAGGTTCTAATATCGGGCTGATCATCTCATAAACTGATACAAACACCAGTGAGCCGCCAGCGCCTCCAAGTAGTGCACCTATGATGCCACTTAATGCTGTTGTCGTAGGCATGGAATGCCCATCCGTACCAGGTGACATGAAAGGCTTCTGCCTCCATCCTGTAATCGGGTCTTTATCATAACTGCCTGCAACAGGTGCCACACCTGTGCCAAATGCACATATAGTATTTGCAAGCAGCATGGTACAGATAATCATCAATGCTGAACCCATTGCGCCTGAAAGCACTACTATAGGAAGACTTTCGCCTATCATGTAGCCAGCAGCATATAATCCTGCAAGACCGCAGCCTGTTGAAAGCATGGATGGTCCTGTTGCGATTCCTGTTGATGCTGACATTGCACCAACAGCGCTTGCCGGTATAAAGTGAACACAAATTCCGACAATGATGCCTCCGATAATAATTCCAATCATTCCTGTTATTGGATCCATAATTATGCATCCTCCTGACCTGGATAAGGTCCGTAACTGTCTCTTGTGTATTTTTCAAGCCTGTTAAGGAAGATGAATAATATTGCTATAATCACTGCCTCAAGAATGATTGATGTCCACGGCCCTGCAAATGTAAACAGTCGTGACCAACCATCAAGAAATATGAGCAAGCCAAAGGCAAGAGCTGTGATTGTGCCGCCGAATCTCATGCAAAAGTATGGTGTGTCTACTGAGTTCCGAAATCCATATTCTCCCTTAAGGTCAATATCTCCCTGGTTTGATATGGCAATACCTGAACCAAAGGGAAGATGCTGGTATAAACGCTCTGCACCATAATGTATGTCACCAGTACCTGATGCTATACTGCCAAGAGTTATGCCCATGAACAGAGCAATTAGCGGTGGAGCAAAGGAGTTTCCAAGAATACCGGATGCGACAAAGGAAAGAAGTGTTAGTAGAAGTGCTGTTAAAAAACAAAGCCCCATACTGTATGGAAGTGGTGTGAGCAGTGCATGCCAGTAAAGCGGCTGTTTGAATGCAGCCATACTTGTAATTCTTGATATGTGGGCAAAGATGCCCAAACAGCCCTGTACAAGAGCTATGACAGCTGCGCCAGCGACTGCTGCAAAGAATACAGCATAATACTGCCCCATTCCAAGATCTGCAAAACGCCATGAAAGAAGAAGTGCTATCGTACACGCCCCCGCTGCCCA
>CAJHIS010000016.1 GCA_905067555.1 Candidatus Argoarchaeum ethanivorans | reverse complement strand
CCATATTACATAATATGGCTGGAAGAGTGATAAAAGTATCGGAACGATGTTAATTATGGGACAGGCTCTTCAAAGCAGGGTGGCGAGGATGGGGCTTCTTGAGAGAAGGGGATATATCGTGAATAAAGCCGTTGATTTTTGGATAGAAAATATTTAAGTAAGAAAAGCATAAGATGGGATAGGGGTGATAAAAGTGTCTGAATACCTAATATCAATAAAAATAGAAGAATTGAAAGAAGGGGGCTATATCGCGACGAGCAATGATATTCAAGGGCTTATCGCACAGGGAAGGACGATAACAGAGACAATGGAAATCGCACAAGATGTAGCGAGGAAACTTATCGAGTCTTATACCGAGCATGACGATCCTTTGCCTTTCAAGATTGAGCTATCAAAAAAAGTTATTCAAGATGTTAAAATTCCGGTCAACGTAACAGTATGACTAAATTACTATCTTATACAGCGAGAGATGTTATTAAAAGGTTACGAAAAGCAGGATTCGTATTTGACAGGCAAGCAAAAGGAAGTCATGAGATTTGGTATAATCCTACCACAAAAAGAAGAACCACAATTCCAAATTATCCTGAGGTTGATATTCCAAAAGGGACTTTGAAAGCAATCATAAAAGAGGCGGGAATTGGTGTTGAGGAGTTTATAAATTTATGAGTGATAAGCCAAATAACTACCAGAGGTGTCCTGTTCTTCAGAACAGGATGACGTGGTCAGGGCTGGGGCTTTAAGAGATGTGTAAAAAAATGGAGACGGTAAGATGCAAAACAAAAATGCAGGATATGGCTGGAAGGTAATACAAAAAATGCCGCAGCATAGCGAATCCAGAAATAATATTGAACCTGTACACAACTTAGGGCATGTCCCGCAGCCGTTAAAATGGGAACGTTTAAGTGATTGAAGAAAGTAACACTTTCTAAAAAGCATCAAGGAGATTTAACAATGGTAAAAAAAGTAGTAATTATTGGAGGAGGAGACGCAGCATTCCAGCTCGTTGAATTTGGTTTTACAAGAATAAGAGAGGCAGACAAAGAGATAAAAATAACGATTATAAAAAAGGAGAAACGTGGGTGGGTCTCTGTTTGTGGGCTGCCTTTTGTTCTGCAAGGATTGTATCGCGGCATAGACGATGTAGAGGTAAAAGAAGTGCAATCATATCTCGATCGGGGCATCGATGTCAGAACTGAAACCGCAGTAGAAATTATTGATATCGAAAATAACAGCATCAAAATTGTTGGTGGAGAAGAGCTTCGATATGATTATCTGGTGATAGCAACAGGAGGAAGACCTACTATCCCTTCAATCAAAGGAGCAGAGCTTGGCGGGGTTTATGCTTTGCGTAACGAGGATGATGCAGAAAAAATAATGGATGCAATGAGTAAAGCAAAGAATGGTGTGGTGATTGGAGCAGGAATTATAGGACTGCAGGTAGCAGTAGCGTTCCAAAGAGCAGGCATAAAAACAATGGTTACAAAAACACGTCCTGTGCTTCTTCGCTCACTTCTTGATCCGGATATGGCATCAATTGTTCAGCAAAGACTGGAAAAAATGGGAGTTAGGTTTGCTCTTGGAAGGAAAATAAATGCTATAAAAGGTGGTGAGGTGGTGAAGTCTGTTACAATCGATGGAGAAGAAATTCCAGCAGATATAGTAGAGATATCTACCGGGGTTAAACCAGATGTTGATCTTGCAAGAAAGGCAGGGATAGAAATAGGAGAGAAAGGAGGGATAGTAACCGATCGTTTTATGCATGTTAAGAAAGGGGAGAAATATATAAACAATATCTATGCACTTGGCGATTGTGTGGAGGTTATCGACGCAATAACTTACCGTCCAGCACTGAGCCAGCTTGCATCCACCATTTTAGTACAGGGCAAGGTCATCTCTGATAATATATCTGGCATCAGCTCTTTCTCTGAGCCGTGTTTGAGTCCGATTGTTACCCTTATTGAAGACCTTCAGGTAGGATCAGTTGGGGTTACTTCAGAGAGGGCATCTGAGTATGGAATAAAAACAATTGTTGGTAAAGCGTCCAAATTTACAAGGGCAAGATTCACTCCGGGAAAGAAGCCAATCACAGTAAAATTGATCTTTGATGCCTATTCCGAGAGGTTGATAGGAGGGCAGATTATTTCAGAGGAAACGGTTGCCGAGAGAATTAATGAGTTGTCACTATCTATACGAAAAAATGAGCCGATAAAGGAATTATGTAAAAGAGAGAGATGTTATGACCCATCACTCACCATGGTGGAGGATGTTATTGTCACCGCCGCTGAAGATGCTTTAGCAGCCAGGCACTGATAATTTCGGCTCCCTGGAGAACCTGAACTGTATTATTTTCAAAGCAATAATCCTTCTGGCAAATTGCTTTGCCATTTACCTCAGATACATGATGTCCTCTCCACGTTAGGATTAGTAGGATATAACGGCGAATATCATGGTGATATCCGGGGTCCTTTGCGCACTTTTTTGTATATGCCTTTAGCGAGCCGCCGTAACCATGAAGTGTCATGCCGGGAAACAGAGTTTTATGAATTTGCGCAATTATTGGATAAAGTTTATTAAATAATGAGTACTTATATATCTAATATGGTAGCAGAATGTGTAGTGGTTACAAGAGAGGCAATATTAGATCTCGTCAGAGTCAAAGATGAATTTGACACAATAGTTGAATCTCTTGAGTTGATGAGTGATACTGAGTTCATGGATTCATACAAAAAAGCAAGACAACAAATTGCAGACAGGGAGTTTGTTGATTGGAATGAATTATAAAATACTTCCGACTGCTGAGTTCTCAAAAGATTTCAGGAAAGTTGACAAACATTTCCAGAATAAAATCAAAGATAAGATTGAAGAAGTTGCTCAAAATCCTGTAAGATACAAGCACTTGCATTATGAGTTAAGCGGAAGCTGCCGATTATGGATCAATAAATTGAGAATTATTTTTTCATACGACACCAACAAAAAGGAGCTCTATCTGGAAAAAATTATATTTGGGCATAAATACAAAAAATCATAAAACCCTGTTTGGTAACCCCCCATGATTTTCTCTATTGCAATTTAGTGTCGCGTCAACTGTGAAACACATAGCGACCAACTCCCATATCTTATATGACGCTGTCGGATTTAAAATAATCGGTGCGACACTTTATGCTTGACACGACAATAGGGCTACTCCATTGTTATTGTCTTTCCTACTCCATTGGGACCGGGATACCCGAATATCTCGCCTTCTTTCACTTCAAAGCTGATTCCATTAAGCACCGTTTTTCCGTTAAATTCCTTTGTCAGGTTTCGCACTTCTATCATTTTCTTTTATCTATTTTTCTATTTTACCTTTACCAAACACATGCCATCAATCTATTTATGCATTGAGGTGTGATTGTTATCCAGACAATGTACCTACGAGACTTACCAATTCCTGAGAAAATAAAAAATTTTTATATCGAGCAAGGACTTGCAGAGCTGTATCCACCACAGGAAGAAGCAATCGGGACTGGTATCCTTGATGGTGTGAACCTTCTTGCAGCAATACCAACAGCATCAGGGAAAACACTAATAGCAGAGCTTGTCATGCTAACCAGCATACTCAAAGGCGGTAAAGCACTTTATATCGTACCACCCAGAGCACTTGCATCAGAAAAATACGAGCATTTTAAGAAATTTAGTGAGATTGGAATACGTGCCGGCATCTCCACCGGGGAGTTTGATTCAAGAGATGAATGGCTTGCAAACAACGACATTATTGTTGCAACCTCTGAGAAAGTCGATTCACTGATTAGAAATGGGACATCGTGGATGTCAAAGATAACGGTCGTTGTGGCTGACGAGGTGCATCTGATAGATTCGGCAAACAGGGGACCCACACTCGAAGTGATACTTTCCAAGCTTCAAAGTAATAAACAAATCCAAATTATTGCACTCTCTGCTACTATCGGAAATGCAGAAGAGATAGCGGATTGGCTCAAAGCGAGAGTTGTTACCAGCACCTGGAGGCCTGTAAAATTAAACGAGGGTACATTTTTCAAAGATAGTATAAAATACAAAGACGGGACAAATAAAAATATTAAACAGGTAGATAAAGATGATACGGTCAACCTGGTAACAGATACTTTGAATGGTGGTGGACAATGTCTCGTATTTGAAAGTTCACGTAGAAATGCTGAAGCAAGCGCTAAACGAATTGCAAAAGTGATCAAGCACAATCTCGATGAAAAGCTTTTGCTTGAGCTGAAACAAACAGCAACATCCCTCCTTGCCGCGAGTGAAACAGATGCGGCTATTGCACTTGCCGCGTGCATCGAAGGTGGAGTAGCTTTCCATCATGCAGGACTTGCAACGAGCCAGCGCTCCGTAATCGAAAACGCTTATCGAAAAGGCATCCTCAAAGTGATTACAAGCACGCCAACACTTGCGGCAGGGTTGAACCTTCCGGCGAGACTGGTTGTAATACGCGGGTACAGGCGGTACAACCCCAATTACGGCTCTGTGCCTATACCGGTTATCGAGTATAAACAGATGGCAGGAAGGGCGGGCAGACCCACGCTTGACCCTTATGGGGAAGCAGTAACGATTGTTAAAAGTTACAAAGAAGCAGAATGGGTAGAAGACAATTACCTGCATGGAGAGCCTGAAACCATATGGTCAAAACTTGCAAGTGAGCCGTCGCTTCGAACACACATCCTTTCACTCATCGTAACAGGGTTTGTACAAACAACAGAAGAACTTAACAATTTTATAGCAAGAACGCTTTATGCACACCAGCAGCAAACATCGGGCATAAACGAAGCGATTCAAAAAGTGCTGGTGTTTCTTGAAGACAGCGGGATGATAATAAAGGACGACAACAACTTTTACCAAACAGAACTTGGCATCCTTATATCAAAGCTGTACCTTGATCCATTATCAGCAGAAATAATAATCAGTGAACTATCAGAAAACAGTGAAACCTGTGACCTTGCTCTTCTGCAGCTAATCTGCAGGACACCAGACATGAGACCGCTTTATTTGAGAAAAGTCGATTATACATGGGTAGATCAATTCATTCAACACCATTGCAATGAACTGCTCCCATCAACCGGCGACTGCGACTATGAATGGTATCTTGCAGAAGTCAAAACAGCAGCTCTGTTATATGAATGGATAAATGAAACACCGGAAAACGACATCTGTACTAAATACAATATCGGGGAAGGTGATATTAGAAACTTGAGCGAAACCGCGCAGTGGATTGCACATGCAGCAGGGGAGATTACACGAACACTTGGATACCCACACGCAGGACAGATGCAACAGCTAACCGGGTGTATCACGTATGGTGCACACAGAGAACTCTTACCACTAATTCAAATCAGAGACATAGGAAGGGTAAGAGCACGTAAACTCTATAATGCAGGCTACAAGAGCGCTATACAGATAGCAAATACCACACATGCAGAGCTTACAAAAGTCATTGGACCCGGGATAGCTGAAAAGGTTCTTAATCATCTAAACCATCTACAAAACAGCACAAATACGTGACTGGTTGAATGAATAACGGTAGTTATATATGCCATCGGGTGTACACAGCAGCTAATCAAGTTTGTCTGTATTAACTCAAATGTTGTGGCAATTATAATGTGTCTGAACAAACCAATAGTTGCAATCGACATATACAAGGAAGCTGTGTGCAGTGCACAGTATCTACTTCATGCTTATGGCGAAATCACAGCATTATACCGGATGGACAATGACTGGATAATATTTTTTAAGAATTAAAACAATTTATAAACATTAAAACAAATAAATTAGAGGTAAATTAGGATGAATAAAAGAAGAATAAATACAGGATTGGCGATTCTTGTAATTACGATAGTGATGATTTCGGCGATAGCAGCGATAGTGTCCGCATCCGACTGGCAGCAGTTCCAGTACGATGTCGCAAACACAGGCAATTCCCCCGCGGATGCACCTGATACAAACCACATAAAGTGGATAACCGAAGATATCGGAGCAGTGAAAGGCTCGCAGGCGATGATCGTTGATGACCGGGTCTTTGTGTACGCAAACACAAAGGTCTACGCACTTAATAAGACTACAGGCACGACCATCTGGAACAGATCAATACCTGGGGATTCACAAGCGTATGGTTCGTGGGCATCGCCCGCGTACAACAACAGCGCGCTCTTTGTGAGTGGCGGATACAACCTGACCAAGATCAATGCAACAACTGGTGCAATCCTCCAGCAGATCGCATTCCCAGATGGTAATATATACTCATGTAACGGCGGTCCAACAGTTGTAGATGGTGTAGTTTTTGTCGGAAGTGGCTTGACTCCCTGGGGAGATACTGTTAATAGATCGCATTACTACGCATTCAATGAGAGCAATCTGACTGACGGGAAGTGGAATATCACCAATGGGGCATCCGAATCAGCAACCTCAACACCTGCTGTTGCAGCGAACCGGGTTGTATTTGGAAACGGCTCCTCCCTGACCTGTGCTGATAAGACAGGCGGAAATATCATCTGGTCAACTCCACTTGCTATTGGAAGTGTGGGAGGTTCTGCCGTAATTGATGTTGCACATGACCGTATCTATGTTACGACCTATGTCTGGGGCGGTCAGGGCACGCTCTACGCACTCAACTTTACAAACGGCGTTGAAGACTGGAACGCAACCATCAACTACACCAGTTCGACACCAGCAATATTGGGGGAGTACATCTATGTATCTGGAGATGACAGCGCGCCAGGAGTTACGTATTGTTTTAATCAAACAGGCGTACAGCAGTGGACAGTTCCGCATGGAAGCTGGACCATATCCCCAACGATTGCAGACGATAAACTCTTCACAGGAGATGTTGCACCGTATGGCGGTAATGGAATCTACGTATACAACGCCACGACAGGAACACCTATCTGGTCGTATGCACACGGAGGTTCATCGCCATCGGTTGCAGAAGAAGATAATGGTGACGGTATGGTCGTAAGTATCGGGAATGATGGAAGGGTCTACGCGTTCAGAGACAGAATAATTACAGGGGATGCCAACCGCAATGGAGAAGTCACTGCAGAAGATGCATCCACGGTTCTACAGATGGCAGTTGGTAGTATTCCTCCAAACGACGAAGCCGACATGAACTGTGACGGACGTGTAACTTCACTCGATGCACTGCTGATTTTACAGACGACTACTTGATGACAAAACCGGGGTTTGGTAGAGCACTGTTTTAACGAGTGTTCTACCAACCATCAAAACCCAACTACACCACAAGCACCAAGATTGCAGATAATAGACCTCGTGAGAACTGTTCAGAAGACAAAACTAAAGAGTACCAGATTATCAGAAGTAAATGAATAAAAAAGGATTCTTGCCCACTCTTGCTTTGAGTGCGATATTGATAATTTCGGTAATACCGGCAGCGGCGCTTGACAGCAACTGGCACCAATTCCAGAAGGACGAGATAAACATTGGAGTAACCTACAGTCCAGCACCGATAAAGGACGTGGAGCTTGCATGGAGTGCATTCACGTATGGAAGTGACTGGGGCAATGGGATTGACGTAACTCCGATAATCGCAGACGATATGGTTTATATCTACGCAGCAAACGGCTCTATCTGGGCATTTAACAAGACAAACGGCAATTTGATATGGCAGAACGAAACGACGGGGGGAAATCTCCAGACTTCAACACCTGCTTACGGCGACGGAAAGATATTTGTGGCAGCGAGGAGCGGCGACCTGTTTGCATTCAACGCAACGACCGGCGAAGAGCTGTGGAACGTTTATGTTACAGATAAGAACTTTGAATGCCCGATAATATATTTCGACCATAAAATATACATCGGGGAGGGGTTAAAAGGCGGCGTAACCACAAAATACTATTATTGCTATGACGACAACGGCACGCAACTCTGGAACCACTCGACTGATAATACCTCGGGATTCTTATGGTGCGGCGCATCTGTTGTAGCGGATTACCTCGTTTATGCAACGCATGAAGGGAAACTGATAAGCCTTTACAAAAATAACGGCACGCTTACCGATGAAGTTGACCTTACTTCCGAACTATCCTTTTCGAGGTCAGACCTCGGAAGAATCCGCGCATCGGTAACGTATCACAATGGATATATCTACACAACTTCAGAAAAGGGGCAGGCGGTCGGGTACGTATTCAAGGTCGGGTTTGACAACGGAACTTTTGTTGACGATGGATGGAGCACGCCAAACGGGTTTTCCACGTCCACGCCAGTTGTTTATGATGGAAAAGTGTATGTCGGTCAGGGAGAACACGGATACACCGGAAACCTCACCTGCCTGAATGACTCCACCGGCGAAATAATCTGGTCGTATTTCATTGATGCTGGCGTGAAATCGTCTCCCGCAATATCTATACAGGACGGAAAACCATACATCTATTTCACCGGTGCAAAGACGAATGGCTCTTTGTATTGTCTCAATGTCGATGGAACGCTCGGATGGAACTACAACCCGCCTGATGAGGGATATATCCTGCAGGGGGCCGCGATATCAGATGGAAGGGTATATTTTGGAACGGACGGCGGATACCTCTATTGCATCGAAATGGATATAGTGGAGTTAGGTTGGGAGCAGTTCCATAAGAATGCGCAACATACCGGATTCTCGACTTCGACCGCTCCAAATACAAATAACACAGCATGGATAAGCGATAACATTGGTGCATACCATGCATCGTCTGTTACGATAGCAGAGGGCAGGATATTTGTCTATTGCTGGGATTATCTCGCCTGTCTTGACGAATACACTGGAGAAGTTCTCTGGAATGTCTCTGTCAATAGGACCCCGGATGTCTGTGGATCCTGGGTCACTCCAGTATATAACAATGGATTCGTCTTTCTTTCAGCAAAAGAAACCTGCTGCTTTAATGCAACAGACGGATTTTTGGTCTGGATGTTTGAACCTCCGACCGGGAAAGGCGCAGTCGATGGTGGATGTACCATTTCCAGTGGCATGGTTTTCACAAGTGACTGGGATGGTGGTCATTACTATTGTTTAAACATTACAGATGGAACTGAAATCTGGAACTTTACTGTGGATGGAAAAGCCCAATCAACTCCAGCTGTATCGGTTGCTGATGACCGGGTCTTCTTCTGCAGTTACGGCGGCATCTGTGTGGACGGCGGAGTTGCTTACTCTGTGAATATGACGAACGGGGATGAGATCTGGAACTTTACCACTGATAACTCATTCTGCGGGTCTGTGACAATCGGAGAGGACGTGGTATATCTCCCAGAATACAATTTCTATGGTGATGGTGCACTTTATGCGCTGTACTCGGAAAACGGGACTATCAAATGGAATAAAACAGTCCAGCGAACCGATTCAACACCTGTTCTTGCGTATGGAAATGTGTATGTCTGCGGCGGTTGCCTTGGATTCTCTGATCTTATGACGTACTGCTTCAATGCTACAAATGGAGACCTCTTGTGGAATACCTCTGCATCAGATAAGATCGGGAACTGGAAGTGCTCGGTTGCGGTTGCAGACGGGAAGGTGTTTGTGGGAAAGCCGTACTTTGAAGGTGGTGTCATGGATTATGTTGGAACATACGCGCTCGATGCATTTACTGGTAATATAATCTGGAGCTATCCAAAAGGCGGCTCATCGCCGGCTATTGCTGATGGAATGGTGTTTACCGTAGGCAGCGGGAAGGTATACGCATTCGGCGGTGAGAGGGTGATGGGTGATCTCAACAACGACGGAGAAGTCACCACTACAGACGCTTTTTTTGCCCTGAAGATGGCAGTCCGCGGTGAATGGCAGGAAAAAGCAGATATGAATCGCGATGATAAAGTGACATCACTTGACGCATTGATGATTATGCAAGTGGTGGCGGGGAGTAATGGCACTGTACCATTTTTCAGTGCTTGATTACTGCGTAATGGTTGCAGCCTAATATAAAAGAGTGGCACTCCTGCAGGTGAAAGGAGTGTCTAAAATAAGCAAAAAGTTATTGCACGGGAGAGGATGGGGTAACCGCAAAATAGCACGTAATGTAACAACCTTGACAAGAGATAAAACATTAATAGCATGGCTATTATAGACCATTTTCGTTTTATGAGGATTGGTGTTATAGTACATGGTGCAGAAGCGATCGATAGCGGCTTTGCACTAAAAACAATTACCATGCTTAAGAAATTTGGTGAAGTAAGTAGCTGTCTTGGCGGAAGCATGGGACGAACAGCAGTTATTGATCATTCACTTGAAAACATGATCGACATAAGACATCGTGAACGTCCATCAATAGCTCTCCAGCGAATGATTGATGAAGGCTGTGATGTGGCATGTCTTGTAAATCATGGAAAGACACTTGAAACTGGCATTCTGTTCGCAGAGCTTGTGCTTGGCAGGATAAAAGCTAAAGATGTGCCAGTACTGCTAATTGAAGGCGCTGGTGCAATCGGAGGTACTTCAAGCTGCGGCGAATTAACAGAATCTCTTGCGTCATCCATGAAACTTCCTGTTTATCCGTTTAATGCAAAGAAAACCGTTGAATACGATAAAAATCATATAGTCCGTCACATTAAAGGGGTTTTACCAGGTGAACTTGTTCAAATCAATGGTACTATTATCGGAAGAGCAAGAGGTCCGGAGATTACTGTGATAACAGATAACAGCGTCATCACAGATATTAAAGGATGCGATGTGAAAGTTCACGGACTCGAAAAACTCAAACAGGTTGATCTTGCAACCGCTATTATCCGAAGTGGCACTCCAAGACACAGGGTGGTTAATACTCGACAAATAGGCTCTTTGAAAAATATGGTTGCAGTTCTGATCAATCATGATGCAGAGTCGTCCTTTGAAAAAGCAAAAAATGCCTGCGTGGCTGTAACCATTGGAGATGACACGACAGCAATTGCTGCTGACATATTGTATCGTCTTTCTACACCGGTTATTGGGATAACAGATGGTGACAAAGACTGGTTACTGGAACACACTCATATAACCAGAGGCTCTCTTGTGATCAAGGTAAGACCTGGATTTGATGATCTGATGGGTGCTGTTGTTAAGGATGCGATTTTTAAAGGTTTGGAGCGCGCCCCATGTTTAAGTATAGATCGTTTGAAGGAGCAAATCATCAAGCTGCTTGAGGATAACATTATCAGTGTTAAAAGATACTAACAAAAAATTGATAAATCCAATCATGCAATATATTTGACAAGATCCATGATAACATGGCAATTGCGACTGCTGGTTGCAGGTCGTCAAATGAAAATGCACCAGAAGTGACTTCACGCTAACTCGGTTTTTCCCTCGACTGCAATTTCATAAAAAGGCTCTTCAATATCTTCAAAAGCTTTTGTTGCCGTTATTTTGACAATCTTTTCATCATCTTCGATCACAGCAAAAGTCTTTGGATGTATCTTCTTGTGTTCAATTTTTTCAAAAGTTTCATCCAGTTTCAACATAGGATCATCAGGGCATTTCATCAACCCATCGCAAATCCCCTTGACGAAATTATCCAGATCACCGGGTTTGTTGTAACCCACTGGCAGGTGAATTTCTATAGATAATACGATGTCCCGGGAGAGAGGCTGCGCCCCCTTTAGTGCATCACGAGCTTCTTTTCTAAGTTTTATGAGTCGAGGTACTTCGGTTGGATCATTCCACATTGATTTATTTTTTCCTCTTGTATTCCTTGGCGGTACCAGACCTTCAACTTTAAATTTATATTTTTGACTTGCCATTTTTTATTACCATCCGATAATAGATAGAATAAACTACCCCTATTTAAAAACACCTATTTAGGCAGGGATTCTGCCAGATAGTCAGGTAATCGGAGTGTGCCTGTTTTCATGATTTCTGGTATATTTTAGATGGCATAAATTTATTGCATTGTGGAGAATCCGGAATTGCATGATTTCCCAGATACTCTTTTCTCAAGATAGGCCTTTAAGTGGTTTTGAATTTTTCGTATATCTTCAGTATCCGGGAGGGCGGTAATGATTTTCTCAATAATCCGCCTTTCTCGAATATAAAAAAATGTCGGTGCAAAGTTAATATCAAATATCCAGCCCAGTTGCAGGAGTTTCATGTCATTAAATGTTTTTAAATCATGCGAATTTGAAACCCTGTTGTTAAGAATATCATCAATAAAAGAACGTGAATATCCAGGTGTATCCGGAAGTTCGAGTTCCAATGCCGGGTTGCGATGCCTGTGTCGTTCCGTATAATAAGTTGTCACAACGTGCCATATATCCAGTTTGTCGGCATCACGTATTAACTTTGAATGCAGTCCAGATAGTTTATCCACACTGTTGGGAACTTTACGTGCATTGTGATATTTTACAGCGTTACAGATGATGGTTTGCTCAGCTTTCGCGAGTCGGCATAATATGTTTGTCACTTTTAAAACTTTCAGTCCAAGAGTTGCGTGGTTTTCCGATACCCGATCATTGAAAGTGCCATATATCGTGAATTGTTCAAAACGACCTATGTCGTGAAATAATGCAATTATCTCAGCCAGGCGAAGTGCATCATTGTTCAGATTCAGCGCTTTACCTAACTGTAGAATTTCCTTGCAAACACGTAACGTGTGTTCTTCTTTGAGTCTGATGTTCTCCTGTGTTTTTGGATCTTTTGTGTAAAAAGATTTTACATAATTTCGGAACCATGAATGGAAAAAAGCAGTGTCTGCATTGTACTCTATCATGTTTATACCTCCTGTTGGCTTTCTCTATTCATTCCACACTTGTGATTCTATATTGCTGCCGGTAATAAATCATAAAAAGTATTGTAACTATCCACTCGAGTGATACTCGTATATTCTCTCTGACTTTCAACCATGAGATTCTCACGAGATTAACACCTGCACAACTTCGTTGTGCAGAAAATAAACAGTAACTACACACAGCGTGTACAGAAAACAACTCTCGATTGCGCAAGCAATCGAGTTGCGAAGTAATCAAGCTGTGCTCAATCTTGTGCTTTGAGCTGAACAAGTACAATCTATCTATGTTATTCCTCTGGTTTTGGTGATGTCCATCTCGATATCATTTATCTCCTTTGAAAAGTCTGCTGCTGCATTTCTGGCAACATCCATCGGGTTAGTTATCCCAAGCTCATGCAAACCTACAGCATTGACGCCTTCTGGTATTCCTGTTGTGGTAATGTTTATGCCACAGTGGATTTTTTCACTGGAAATTCCACAAGTAGCAATTGATACAGTGAGTTTACCCTCATCTACGAAGAGATCATCTCCACTGCGTATGGTTTTTATGTCATATTCTAACAACTGCTCTTTGATGCACACTATCAGCAATCTCTGCATATAGTAAGCAAGGCGCATACTCGGGGGCGAATCGAAACGTTCCACAATGAAATGAATCAGCATATCTCCTGAAATTGCTTTGCCATCGATTGCATCCTCAATATCAAGCATATACTCATAAGTAACGTTCATCGCACCTTGAAACAGCACAATAGAATCACCACGAATTTCAAAATGTTTATATGCCCACAGCGGATAGATCTGGGAGCCGTCATAGCAGAGTGGATCTGGAAGAACAACGATTTTCATATACGCTTTACAGCAGCATTACAGGATATAAACATTGTCAGCACTGCGGCTGTGGGACAAAAATAGAAGATGCCATTGAACCGGCAAGACTTCAATCTTTTAGTGCAATTACAAACACTCTTTTTATTATATTAAAGAATTTTTTATTATATATTTTGCACTATTCTCTATTATGCTCAAATCTTGATTTCCATCTATTTTTACCCATTTTTTAGATAGTATCTCTTCTTTCAGCATTTTTTCATACACAGCATTGACATTTCGCAATAATTCAATATTTTTTTCGTGTCTGTCTGTGGATCCTTTTTGTTTGATTTTTCTTTTTAAAGTTACTTCTGGCGGGATTTGAATAAATAGGGTTAAATCAGGTACAATAATATTCACTGCTTTAATTATTGATATTGCTTGCTGGTAATTAAAACTTTTAGCACACTGGAAAGCAACCGTGGAAGAAAAATACCTATCTAATATTACAACACTGCCCATCCTTAGTAGTCTACGAATTTTATCCTGATCTTTTAATATGTCTATGAGATACAAAAAAAACTGTTCGTTATTACTGAATTCTATCTTATTATGAAGATAATCGTTAATCATTTTACCCCAGACGCTTGAGTAATCCGGATACTCCATCCGGACTACTTCAATGTTCTCTGATTCTAAAAACTTTTTGATGAGCGAACATAACGTATGTTTTCCAGCGCCATCGATGCCTTCAACAGTGATTAAAAATCCTTTCTTCATGGGTTGCGAGCTTCTGGTATGCATTCGATTATGTCTGTTGCGGTAAGTCCACTGCCGTATTTTTGATGACAGATTTCCCCTGCACGCCCACTGATGAATGCTGCACAGCATGCAGAGAGCAGTGCATCATTTGTTGTGAAGAGTGCTGCTGTGATTCCTGCAAGCACGTCGCCAGTGCCACCGACTGTCATGCTGCTTGTTCCAGTGGTGTTGATTTTCGCAACACTGCCTTTTGCAATTACATCGGCTTTGCCTTTCAGAAGTATCGTTGTATCGCTTGCTTCTGCAAAGCCTGTGACGACCTGCATGCGTGTGTTGAGGTTTTCCGGAGTCTTAAGTTCTGTAATCTGGTTGAACTCGTAACTGTGGGGCGTTATTATTATGTTAGAATAATTCTTTTGTTGAAAATCAAGCGCATACAATCCATCAGCGTCTATTACCGCCTTTTTGCATAGCGGGATAATTTCCTGAAGAGCAGATTGTGTTTCAGGGTGCTTTCCAAGTCCCATGCCAATCACCACAACATCAACAGTTGGAATCATTTTTTTAAGCAGGAGGATGTCGTTTTCGTTCAAATGGTTGCCTGTAAGTGCTGTGATGATAAGATTTGGTGAAAAGGAGGCTATAATATTGGAGACCGCCTCTGGTGCTGCAATGTGCACAAGATCTACGCCGCACCGAAGAGCAGCCATAGCGCACAGTGCTGGTGCTCCTGAGTAAGGACCTCCTCCTATAATAAGCATGCTTCCAGCATCGCCTTTATGGCTTTCTGGTTTTCGAGTGGCGAGTCTCCCAAGGTCGCCTTTGCCGATCAATCGTTCAAAAAACAGGGGTATTCCAATTGGTGCTGTGATCAGTTCACCAGTATATGTTTTTAGTTCCTGGCGGAGTAGTGCTGGTTTTGGCTTGTGGAAGGTTATGGTTAGATTCGATCTTACTGCTTTTTCAAAGTCTCCTGTATCAGGATCAAGTCCGCTTGGCACATCCACGGAAACTACTTTAGAAGCACAGTTGTTTATTCGATCAATAGCGTTTGACTCGAGGGGGCGAAGCCTGCCTTTTATACCTGTCCCAAAAATCGCATCGATGATTACGCAATCATTGTCTAGTTCCGGTATCTGTGTTGAATCTGTAATCTCAATAACCGGAGTTCCTGCTTTTTTGAGAATACTAAAGTTCCATCTGGCTCCAGCCGTTTTTATTTCGTCTCCTCTTCCAAGCAAAAATACCTGAACGTTGTAGCCTGTAAGGTGCCTTGCTGCAACAAAGGCATCGCCCCCATTGCTTCCTTTTCCTGCAAAAATCGTTACAGGTGTACCTTGTGGGAATTTTTGTTTTATTATATTTGCAAGAGAAGCCCCGGCGTTTTCCATTAACTGTATTCGTGCAAGCCCGTAATACTCGCAGTTTGCATCAAGAGCCGCCATTTCCGTTGAAGTGATGACCTGCATAGTTATATTATTAGAGGAGTGTGATTAATAAATGTTTCTGAACTGCACAACTTCGTTGTGCAGAAATTACTAGCAACTGCATACAACGCAAGTGGAGATGCCAGGCAACTCTTGATTGCGCAGAAAATAACGTGTGAGATATTCTCATTATGTATCGAATTTCAGTAGCAAGAGAAAGAAGTGCGTTTATACTTTCCTATACTTCACGAAACTGCATATCTGGAAGTACAAAGAAAAAAATCGAAAAACTTTTAGAGAGATACTTAGCTAAACAAATACAAAAAATTTAAGTGTTATTAAATTTACTGTTCATTGAGGTGTTAATCCTTGGTTCAAAAGAAGTATCATGCTGGTGCTTTGCATTTGCGGGATGAATTAAAATGGAAAGATCTTGGCTTTGCTGGGAATGAAAGAAAAAACAAGATTGCACCAAACCCTAAAAATACCGATGAAACCAGTAGTTATGAACGTGTGGAATCGTCTCTTTTATCTCAAAATGCCACACGTATGAGTATGAAAGAGATAGCTGAGTTTAAATCACGGGAAGAGACGTGGGAAAATTTGGTCAAACAGATTAATGAAATCGGTGAAATGCACGAAAACAAAAAGAAACATAAACCTTGGTGGAAATTTTGGTGAAGAACATAAACGAGGCATCAAACGTGACCGTTACATTACATGTCGGTGCTCTTAAGGCAATTGGATGAAATCAAACATCGAATCTGAATTAACTCCTATGGAATGTGTTGTATTCTTATCTTTATTTGGAGGTTGTCAAATTAGGTTTAAGAGTTTCGGTTTCTAATTTGATAGGTCTTTTTTGTTCTATTGAGGCTTCTTTCAGTTCTGTCCTTAGAAGGTGTGTTGTTAGAAAACTCACAAATAGTGATTTACCTGAACTGTATAACTTTCGTTGAATTTTTAAGACACAGATTAACACAGGTTTTATGGATTTCTCACCAGCAAACCTCAATATCGGCAACAATACCTAATGGCTCCCACCAGCACATCCCCAACTCTTTTTCCAATTGTTCTAACGCTGTAGACTGTATTTCCAGATCGTTATACATCTTGTTTAGTTTTGCGTACTCTGCAGAGTTGCTGATAGTAGTTCTTCCGTTCAATGCGTTATCGTATGATTCAACATCACTGTTGTATGCATCAAGCTTTCTATCAAACTCAGCCCATCTATTTGTATAAGTTTCATAGAATAAATATTCTGGAGATGTGGCCTTCTCTATGCTTATCAAGCCGTATTCTCTTCCCTCAGATACATAAGCGATCATATCATAGTCACATTCTGCTGCAACCGAATTTCCAAGATCGTTAAAATCGGCCATTACAAGAGGCGAAAACCTTTCACCTGTGCAATCCACATAGACCAGCCCCTTATCGGTTGTGTTGAAAGCGTTGAGTGCATGTCCTTCCCCCACGATAAAGTCCACACCAACCCAGGCTGTCTTAATGCCTGATGTCTCGGCGTTGTTAGGAAGCATCTCAGCAAAATCTGCACAGATAAATGAATTATCCAGATAAAGTTCTTCATCGGTATCATCTTTCTCCAAAAAAGCGATTAATTCGTCCCACGTGGGATCGGTGGCGTTATTGTAGTTGGTAAGACAGATCTGTGATCCAGAAGCTTTGGAATAAGGGATATAATCGCGGTGATATGGGAAATCACCACCAATACCAATCTCATTGCTGTATTCAGATCCAAAAAAGGCGTATACGAAGAGTCCTATAATGCATAGAAGAGTTATATGTTTGACTCCACTCCAGAGAAGTTTAGAGATTTTTGATGCTGTGTTTTTAATTGAACTTTTCACTTTATTGTGTCGGGACGCTTTAGATGAGCTTCGTCTCCCGTCTTTGAAACCCTTAAATTCATAATAGTGAGTGTTAAAACATTCCATAGCTGCTTCTTTGGTTGAATATGACCTGCCACACCCAGTACAGGTAAACCTACCATTATCAAACTCTTTCGTATGAGATTCGAAGCTTTCATCTTTTGCAGAACTGTTGTAATCCCACCTCATATAGTCTCGATCTGCAAGACCCATCGGATAAACCTCACAATCTTACTTTGTTTGAATAGTCCGGCCTCTTCACAGCGTTCTCGTATTTCGTCGTACTTTTTTAGTTTTTCATAGATTATATCGTTTCTGATGTCCGTAAGCTTTCCAATATCTTTGTAAATTGGAAACACCATTAGGACTTCTACTACACACAATATTAAAACGATGAAGATGGTTGTGTTGTCAGCATTCAAAATCACTACTAAAGCCAGTACAGCTATCACAAAAGTGCAAATTGTGATGGGTATACTATGCCACTTATTGATCTCCCCGCTTAGAAACATCACCCAGTCGCTGGGTGTGAGTGGCCGGTTTTCTTCGTTCGAGTCTTCTTTATTTTGTTCTGTCATATTTTCCTCACTCATTATCTGTCGTACGTGTTTAGCTTTGAGATGTGTGCTTATAAATTTTTCGCCTATCAACCCCGCATAATCGGAGGCTACCAAATTAGCTTTTTGGCTTAAAACTCATCTCTTTTTTGCGTATGACTTGGTTTGCATGCATGGTGCGATCTACCGACAGTTTTGAATAGTTTGCTAAGTTTGCCTCTTATGGTAGAAGTTTCGAAAGTTTGCAGAGGTGTTTGTTTCATAGACTCCCTTGAGAACTATTTGGCTTTGCAGAATGTCTCGATATGCCAGTTACTTATCTTTTCTGGACATAGCAGACATTGCACAGTATATCGAGCATAACTTCTACAGTGATAATGATTGGCATTTCAGATTACGATGTCGAAGCAATGATCAAACTCGTTGTAGTGAAATTTTTCAGGCAGCAGCCTTATAGGAAGGTTATTTTGTCTGAGGACGGGGCATGGTTACTTGGTTTTGAGGAGAAAGATGATACGATCAGATACTATCTGGCGGCACACTGCATTATTTTGTGAAGGATTGTCTGGATGTAAAGGGTGTTGGTAAAATTATAGAGATGGTTGGCGAAAAGATCATCAAGCTCGCCAATTCGAAAGAAGCAAACTGGCTTCAACCCGCTTGAGGCGTTTAGGCATTCCAAACATAGCGATTTTAATCTGCATTATGGGTGTAAGATAAATAAGGCTCATAACTCTTGATTACGAAGTAATCAAGTGCAGAAGATATTACTTTGTTGTTAAACAGTGTTGTATATCTTTTCCAAGTTTCCCGATGGCATCTGCACGGCACTGGCGACAGTGTGACATCTGCATTATATACGCTTTGCATTTGTCCTGCGCCTCCTTCTTTTCTTGTGGTGTTGGTGGTGTGATGTTGGCAAACTTGTATTGCGGGATTAAGGGGATAATGTTCTGCAAATAAACACCCATTTCTCCCATTTTCTTTGCTATGTCAATGATGTGTTTTTCGTTTACAGTAGGAATGAGAACCGTGTTTACTTTCACAATTATTTTCCTTTTTACCGCTTCTTCTATTCCTTTTAACTGATTTTTGAGCAATATTTCAGCTGCTTCTAACCCCTTGTATTTTTTACCCTCGTAATTGACAAACGAATAGATATTCTTGCCGATGTTTGGATCTATGGCATTTAACGTAACAGTAACGTTGCTGATTCCAAGCTCTTCGATGTCATCAATTCTGTCTGGTAGAAGTAGCCCGTTCGTACTCATACATCGTATGAGGTGTGGAAACTCCTTCTTTACAAGCCTGAAAGTCTCAAAAGTCTCCTCGTTGTACAGCGGCTCACCAGGTCCCGCAACAGCAACAACCTTGATGTAGTGTACCTGTTCAAGCACTTCCTTTACTCGTTCCAACGCTTCTTCTGGTGTTAGAACCTTGCTTGTCACGCCTGGCCGAGATTCATTCACACAATCGAACTTACGAATGCAGTAATTACACTGGATGTTGCACTTCGGAGCTACCGCAAGATGCATTCTTCCAAAGAGATGGCTGGCATTCTTACTGAAACAGGGATGTTCCTGAATTTTCCTCAGTTGCGTGGGGTCCCAGGGTATTTCTTTTCCCTCTACTTTTGTTACTGGTAGAGGTGCCTCCTCCTTTTCTGCAAGAGTCATATCAAAATATCTCCATTGTGAACTCCTCAAAAACCATCTCCTTAATATGTCTACCTATTTGTTTTTTATAGGTTTCATAATCTCTCTTTGATAATAATTCCCCTTTCTCTAACAGGTCCCTCTTTTTTCTTCTCTCATTTTCATTTTTTCACGCTTTTGCTTTGATTATATTGTGTTCCCTGTGCTTGTTTACAATTTCATCTGCTAATTTATCCAATGCTATAAAATCTTCTTCTTTTGGAACTCCTTTAACCACAACCGGATCCAGTATTTCAACCTTTAAGCTGGTAATCATTCCTGCAAGTTGCTCCACCATCCTGCTGCCCCAACCATAAGACCCGATTATGGACACAAATTTCAGTTTTGGTCTCAAAGCATTTGCAAGACAGGCGGCATAAACGACTTTTGGATGCGGACCGACCAGAACTGTGGGTGAGCCAATCACAACCGTAGCCGCGTCTACCAATGCCATCGCCAGTTTCCCAATATCCGGTTCTGACAGATCGAACTGCTTTATTGTTATGCCACGTTCAATCAACCTCTCTGCAAAGTAATCTACCATCTTCTTCGTGCTGCCGTGCATTGAGATGTATGGGATGATTACCTCATTCTTCACCTCGTCAGAAGCCCAATCCCTGTAAGCATTGAGGATGAAGTCCGGCTTATCATAAGCTGGACCATGACTTGGTGCGATTATGTCTATCGGTAAATCTTTTATCTTCTCTAAGTTTTTCCTGATAATTGGCCGGAAAGGCATCATAATCTCGGCATAGTATCGCTTGGCTGCCTCATAGACCATTGCTTCATCTTTCACAAACAAATCACTTGTTGCAATATGCGAGCCGAGAAAATCGCATGTAAAAAGCATCTTGTCTTCTCTTAGATATGTCAGCATCGTCTCTGGCCAGTGAACCCACGGTGCATGAATGAACTCCAGTGTTTTGTTGCCAAGTGGCAAAGTCTCCCCGTCAGCCACGGTTATGAACTTATTCTCTGGTATTAAAAGCAAATCCATAAGCATATCTTTGCACTTTGGTGTGCAAACAACCTTAGCGCCGGGATAAATGCCGAGTATTTCTGGTAATGCACCCGAATGGTCCTGCTCGGCATGGTTGACTATGACATAATCTATATTCTCAGTTTCAAGTTCTTCAAGGTTTCTTACCAGCACATCCGCCATGGTTGGGTCCACCGTGTCTATCAACGCCGTTTTTTCGATACCTTTTACCATGTAGGCGTTATAGCTTGTTCCATCTGGCAGCGGGATTAGCTCATCAAATAATCTCCTCTCCCAGTCAATTACCCCCACTGCGTAAATGTTCGGTTTTAACTCTCTTCTGAGACTCATTCAATCTTCCTTTTCGAATTCTTCTTTGCCAACACCGCAGACAGGACATGCCCAATCGTCAGGCAAATCCTCAAATGCCGTTCCGGCTTCTTCTTCGTCGTAAATATATCCACAGACGGTACATTTCCATTTTCCCATTTTTCTTTTTCCTCCTATTAATTTATTTTATCCTCTCGGCAATCTTCTTGCCAAACTCTCGGCATTCTTCCAGACCCTTTTCGGTTGGTCTGCGATTTATTCTCAGTCCAGGTTCTATCACGTCCATCCCTGCGAGATTCTTCATCGTTTCTGTCAGTATCGCAATCGATTCGCCACTCCAACCATAAGACCCGAATGCTGCACCAACCTTTCCTTTCAAGTCCACTTTATCCATCTCGAAAAGAAGAGTCTTCATCGTTGCAATCAAACTACGAACATACGTCGGAGAGCCGAGAACTATAGCATCCACGTCTTTGAGGTCATCCGCATTTGCACGTGCCCCTCTTTTCAATCCGACTTCAACACCCGATTCTTTCAAGCCTGTTTCGATTGCTTTTGCCATCATTTCTGTATTACCCGAACGTGTTTCATAAATTATTATAGCTTTTGCCATTTTGTCCTCATCTCTTTTTAGAATACTATCACTTCGTATCCCGTTTCCATGTATCTGGACATGCTTGGGTGTCCGGACATCTCACCACATATCGGTAGCCCTTGCTCCTCTGCACTCTTTAACGCCCCGGTCTGAGTAGAGCATGCTTTGCAGACACAATCAATTAGCCCCGCTTTTTTGACTTCTGCATACAGATTTGCGAACGGTTTTTTAGGGTCTGAGAGTTCTTCTACCTGCTTCGTGGCTGTGCCCTCTATTATCAATTTCACATCGTATTCCTTATTCTTCATATTTAGGGTATTCAACAGCGTATGTGCAAAACACATTGGTTCTCCGTTAAATGCAAAGATAGCTACCTTCTTGTTCATCCTTTTATGCACCCCCCGCTCCAGATGCCGCAGGAGGCGTAAATACCCGTGCTGTCAGTTCCCTGTCAAGCATGAGCAAGCCATTACCGTCTTCTCCCACGAGCTTCAACCTGGCAATGAGTTCATTGTCGTTGCCCTCCTCTTCTATCTGTTCAGTAACGTACCATTGTAAAAAGATGTTTGTAGCGTGGTCTTTCTCTGCGATAGCAAGGTCCACGAGCTCATTGATGCTCCTCGTGATGAACTTCTCATGCTCCAGAGTCTTTTCAAACATATCCAGAGGCGACTCGAATTCTGTTGCAGGTTGCTCGATTGCTGCCAGCTTTACCTGTTCGCCCTGGTCGTTGATGTAGTCGTAGATTTTCATCGCGTGCATCATCTCCTCCTGGTACTGAACCATGAACCAGTTGGCAAACCCTTTGAGTCCGGTGTACGTGCTGTGAGCAGACATTGCCATATACAGATACGCCGAATACATTTCCTTGTTGAGTTGACCGTTCAGCGCTTCCTGCATTTTTTCGCTTAGCATGTTATTTCACCTCCTGCTTTTTGTGACAGAACCACCAATCATAACATTCGTACTGCTTGACTCGTTCCTTCGCGGTTTTCTCATCTGTTGCCGGTGGAATTATAACCTCATCACCGATCAACTCGTTGTTTGGCCAATTTGCAGGTATCGCAACGCCGTTTTCATCGACAGTTTGAAGACCTCTGACCATTCTCAGTATTTCATCCATGTTCCTGCCAAGTTCCTGCGGATAATAAATCATGGCCCTCATAATTCCCTGCGGGTCAACGGCAAATACTGCCCTGACCGTATTTGTTCCCTTGCTGGAATGAATAAGCCCCAGTATCTTAGCAACTCTTCCTGTGTCGTCTGCAATTATTGGAAACTTTATCTCCTCGTTCAGGTTCTCCTTTATCCATTCCACCCATTTAATGTGGCTGAAAACCTGGTCAATGCTTAGTCCAATAAGCTCACAGTCGAGTTTTTTAAACTTCTCGAATCGTCTTTGAAAAGCCACGAACTCTGTCGTGCACACCGGCGTAAAATCTGCAGGATGACTGAACAGGACAAACCATTTGCCCTTGTACTCGTCTGGCAGTTTCTTTCTTCCATGTGTTGTCTGTACTTCCATATCCGGAAATTTTTCCCCAATCAGGGGCATACTTACTTTTTCTTCCATTTTATGCATTCCTCCTATTTTATTTCAAACTTTAGACCTTCAGCTACGGATTGCCCCAACTTCGGGTCAGCCTTTGTCAGGTTATCAATCACCCGTTGCTGAATCAGTTTGTCTATGTGCGTAAGATCCACAATAAGGTTGTCTACCAGATGTTCCTGGTCCATCTTGCTCAAGGAGCGATATCTCTCTCCTGCCTGTCCGAAAT
Source organism: Candidatus Argoarchaeum ethanivorans (assembly GCA_905067555.1). Classification (GTDB taxonomy): domain Archaea; phylum Halobacteriota; class Methanosarcinia; order Methanosarcinales; family EX4572-44; genus Argoarchaeum; species Argoarchaeum ethanivorans_C. The sequence continues at coordinate 1,941 of CAJHIS010000016.1, read as the reverse complement.
CATCCGTTATGCCAATCTTACGCCGAGTTACTTCTCCCTCTACGCGATATACACGAGATATACCCGCCGGAGCCTCCATGGGCGTACCACCAGCTAAGCTATTGGGTTCGTAATTGACCGGCCCACTGAAACTTCCGGACTGCATGGCTCCATCGCGCTGGTTGTTGTCGACTGGTACCAGAGGGCGGTTGATGGAAAGTTGCAGGTAGTTCGCTCCCAACCGATAGCGCTGAGTATCATTATAGGAGAACGTTCGACCCTGAAGCAACTTGTCACCGGAAAACTCAATCCCGGGAACGATTGTTGCTGGACAGAAAGCCGCCTGTTCCACTTCGGCGAAGAAGTTTTCGGGATTGCGATTGAGCACCATTTTGCCTACCGGCATCAGCGAAAATTTGTCCTCGGGCCAGGTTTTTGTTGCGTCGAGTGGATCAAAATTTTGTTTCAATTCGTCAGCAATATCCATCAACTGGACATTGAGTTCGTACTCAACCTCTTCGCCGCTTGCGATCGTATCCCAAAGATCACGAGTAAGGTAATCGGGGTCGCCACCAGCCAACCGTGCTGCTTCATGACGGTCATGGTTATGCACACCCAATTTTGGTTTCCAGTGGTATTTCACATACATCGCCTTTCCTTCGGCGTTCACCCACACATAGGTATTGACACCAAAACCTTCCTGCATCTGATATTTTTTTGGCGTCCCTCTATCGGAAAAAAGCCAGGTAATCATGTGGGTTGATTCCGGCGTTAGAGATATAAAATCCCAAAAGCGGTTATGCGCGGAAGAGGCAGAGGGGATATTGCTATCCGGTGCTCCCTTGAAGGCATGAACCATGTCCGGGAACTTAATGGCGTCCCGGATGAAAAAGACAGGCAGGTTGTTCCCCGTAAGGTCGTAGTTCCCCTCCTCAGTGTAGAACTTAACGGCAAATCCACGGGGGTCACGCACGGTATCAGCAGAGCCACGTCCACCCGTTACAGTTGAAAATCGAACAAATACAGGAGTCTTTTTATCCGGATCCTGAAGGAACTTCGCCTTCGTATAAGGTTCCATGCTCTTGTGAACCTGAAAGTAGCCATGTGCCCCTGCTCCCTTGGCATGGACAACCCTTTCGGGGATACGCTCCCTATCAAAATGAGCCATCTTCTCGATAAACTGAACGTCTTGTAGCAACACTGGACCGCGTTCGCCAACGGTCAACGAGTTCTGGTTGTCCGTGATCGGGACACCTTGGTTTGTGGTCAAATATCTTTCTTTTTTTCCTTTCATTATGTCTCCGCCCTATTCCACTGCTATACAGTTTTGCCACACACCGTGGATATTGCAGTACGCGATAGCACAGAACGCTTTAAAATCTCCAACAGGCACCTGAAACCTGGTGTTTGGGTTGGTGTAACCAGCTGCGAAAGCTGTTCTTCCGAGACAAACCAACTGCCCATCCCTTTTTACTCCGTAGAGTTCTGCCCATGCGATGTGGTGCTCAGCCGTGTTAGGATGCGGCACATCCTTACCTACAACTACACGTACAACATCCACGCCTTCTATTCCTCGTCCCTTGCCAATCTCAATATGTGGGACGTGCTTCTCTTTGCCTTCGGCTTCTGCTCCTTTTATCAAATTTCCAAATTCCATTTTTACATCTCCTCAATTTCTCTTTTACCTTTCTCCAGTTCCTCGACCTGCTCCCTGTCTTTTTTTAAGAGCAGTGCCTGAAATTCACCCATGTGTGTCTTCTCTTCTTTTGCTATATCTAAGAGAGCTGCTTTGACTTCTTCCTGCTCCGCCATCGCCGCGAGTTGCTCATACAAATTCACGGCATCCAGCTCTGCTATCATTCCAACACGCAATATCTCTTTATCTCTATTCGCTTTACTCACCTTTTCCAAATCTATCGGTAATTCACTTAACATATTTTGCATCTTCTACTTTATTCCTTA